>JAAZKC010000156.1 GCA_012800005.1 Acholeplasmataceae bacterium
AACTACTTAAAATGTGTGCTGTTTAAGTTTTTTTATTTACGAATTTTTTATATTCAAAATCTATTTTATTTGCAAGGTCTTCTAACGGCTCATCTTTATTGTTTATTAGTAAATTTATTTTGATAAGATTCTTTGTTTTAAATGTTTTATCATCATTTTTTAGTCTGTTTTTTATGCTTTCAATAGAGTCTTTTCTTTTAATCATGCGTTCTTTTCGTTTTTGTTTAGAAGATTTAATAAACACCACAAAAACATCCATTCCAATTGTTTTAATAACGTTGTTAGCGCCGTTAGGATCAAGTATCGCAACCCCATTAGAAATAATATCTTTTTTCTGTAACCCATAAAGATTATTTTGATACTTAGTAACTTCTAAAAAAGCATTTTCTAAAAGAAGCTTATTAAAATCTTCTTTAGTTATAAAATGATAATCTATCCCGTTAACTTCACTCGGACGAATTTGTCTTGTGGTTGTGGTAACGCATTTTTTGTAGCCTTTTTTATATAAAATTTTCGCAATTTCTGTCTTTCCGCTTGCGCTTGCGCCCACTAAAATAATCATTTATGTAATAGTAATATTAATTCTCTTAATGCCTTAATGGCCGCCATTGTTGATGCTCCTGATGAGTCTAGTAATGGGTTAAGTTCAACTATATCTGCTCCAACTATATTATTTAAGTTTCTAAATAATTCTAGTGCCTGCAATAATTCTTTAAATTGAATGCCGCCTGGTTCTGGTGTTCCAGTCCCTGGAAATACTCCTGGATCTAAAACATCTAAATCAATTGTAATATAAACTGGTTTATCTTTAAGTAGGTTAACCTTTTCATCTAATGTTTCTAAATCAAACTTTCTTAAGTAAATATGTTCTTTAGCCCATTCGAACTCATGTTTATCACCGCTTCTAATCCCAAATGAATAAATTTTAGCTCCTAAATCATATAATCGTCTTAAAACTGTTGCGTGTGATAATTTCATTCCTAAAAACTCATCTCTTAAGTCAGTATGAGCGTCTAAATGAATAATATGAAGGTTCTTATATTCCTCTATTAACGCTTTTACTGCCGGATAAGTTACTAAATGTTCGCCACCAATCATTAATGGTGTTTTTTTATCTTCAATAATCTTTTTAGTTGTTTTATAAATAACATCTAAAGCGCCTTCTAAGTCTCCTAACGGCATTTCTAAATCACCAATATCACAAGTATTATAATCTTTTAGGCTTTTATCTTGATAAGGGCTATACCATTCAATCCCTACCGAATCAATTCTAATATGATTCCCAGCGAATCTTGTTCCAGGACGAAAACTTGTTGTTAAATCTAGTGGGGCAGAAAAGATAACTACATCACTATCCTTATACTCACTTTTACAACTTTGAAAGCTTAAATCAACCTTTTTCATAAATAATCTTCCCCTTTAATCCATTTTTCTTTATCAACTACTTTAATATATCCACTAGTTTCACTAAATATTACTGAACCATTTTCTTCATAAAATAGTAAATCTTCAATAAAATCTCTTGTAATATATTCACCTGGAATTAACATTGGAATTCCTGGTGGATATATCATCACACTTTCCGCGCTAATTTCATTTTCTGCATCTTCAAGTTTCACAACTTTAAATGGTGCATGATAGGCAACCCTTGGCCTTATAAACGCATTAGGAAAACTATATTTAAATTTAATTTTATCAAGTGGTTCATTATCTTTATATTTTTTCGCAATCTCTTTTAAAGCACTTATTAAATTAATAAAATCTTCTTCAATTGTATGTTTAGTAATAATTCCTAATATTAAATATGTTTCGGCGAGTTCAAGTTGAATACTATACTTATCAAATAAAATTCGGTATGCTTGAAAGCCGGTTATTCCTAAATTAGATACCTTAATAACTAATTTTGTTGGATCAAAATCAGGAAAACCACGTTTTTTTGCATATTCAAGATCTAATATTTCTATTTTAGGAATTTCTTTTAATTTTTTTAAATATTTTTTCTTTAATTTAAGTACTTTATTAATACCTTCTTTACCGTCTAAAACCATTTCTTTTCTAGAAGCTTCTAAAGAAGCCATCAAAATACTTGAGGGACTTGTTGATTGAATTAGATTAATAGTTGACTGTAATCTTTTTTCATCAACTCTATCACCTTTTAATAAAAGAACTGAACTTTGAGTAAGTGAACTCGCAGTTTTATGAACTGATAAAGCACTTAAATCACATCCGGCAGCCATCGCACTAATTGGTAATTCATCACTAAAATAAAATTGTGCACCATGAGCCTCATCAGCCATCACAATAAGCCCATGTTCATGGGCCTTTTTAGTTATTTTTACAATATTTGATGTAACTCCAAAATATGTTGGATTAATTATTAAGACAGCTTTTGCATCAGGGTTTTCCTCTAAAGCTTCTAAAAATCCTTCATAACTCATTCCATTAGCGATTCCTAAATTATGGTCAATATCAGGTTTCACAAATACTGGAACCGCTCCTGAAAAGATTAAAGCGCTAATTACTGATTTATGAACATTTCTTGGTAAAATTATTTTTTCATTAGCTTTAACGGAAGCCATAATCATCGCGATAATCGCTCCACTTGTCCCATTAATCATAAAATATGCCTTATCAGCATTATACGCATCAGCCATTAATTCTTGAGCTTCTTTAATAACTCCAGTTGGTCTTGATAATGTATCTAAGCCTCTTGGTGCGTTAGCATCTAATTTATAAATTTTTTCACCAACATAATCTGTTAGATCATTTCTTAATCTTCCTAGTTTATGGCCAGGAACATCGAAGGGAGTAATGTTTCTTTCTGCGTATTCTTTTAACTTTGTTAAATATGGTGTTTTATTATGGTCTTTCATTTTTATACCTCATTTAAAATTTTATCACATTTAAAGCCAAAAAAATAGAATTTTAATGTATAATTAAAGATGGTGATATATTTTGAAATATCTTAAAAAATATAAATTTTTAATCTTTTTATTAATTTGTTTTATTTTAGGCTTTGTAACAATGCCACTGTTTCATAATGGTTATATTAGAACTTTACTTAACACATTTTCATTAGTTAAATGGTATTGGCAAGTTTTAATCATTATTGGAATTTTATTTTTAACAATTTTTCTTCATGAATTAGCTCACTTTTTAACTTTCGTCTTTATGGGTATTAAAAATGAAGTAATGATTGTCTTTATGTTTTTGTTTTATAAAGATAAAGATAATAAATGGCGTATAAAAATAAATCCTCAACTGCTTTTATTAGGTGGTGGGTTAGTGTGGCCTAATTTAGGACCAATTAACAATGATGAAGACTTTAAAAAAGCGAGAAAAGCGATGCAAACATCTCTTTTAGTAGCGCCACTATTTACCTTAATAAGTGGTGTTTTATTTCTGTTAATATGCCTTATTTTCTTTTATAAAACATTTTTAGTGCCAATTAGTTTTTATATGTTTCTTTTTACAATGTTTTATACATATACATCAACACTAGAATCAAGCCAAATCATTGGTGATTTTAAAGCTTATAAAAAGATAAAAAATGATGATGATTTTAGTAATTTAATTATTTTACAATA
>JAAZKC010000157.1 GCA_012800005.1 Acholeplasmataceae bacterium
CTTTGATAACCTTACCTTCACCATTAATAATGGCGAAAGTATGTTTGTGTTTGGAAATATCTATTCCAACATACATAGTACCCCTCCTTTTTTGGGTATAAATATTTGGCGCTGGTGTTTTAATGCATGGAATCCTATTTCTCTTATCCTTGTATGGGGCGTCTAGCGCCAAATAACTAATTGAAGATTTGAAATAGGGCCGTGGTAGTACCCTCCTAAAACATTCAAAGATGTAGGATGAAAATGAAAATAAAAATCCACAACACCTAAATTCATTTTATAATAAGTAGTCTCAATTTTTAAAAGAAAGGATAACATACTCTAAAATAAAGACTGCATATTACACGATAGAGTATACAAGATAAATATGGACGAAAAAGAAAAAAACGAAATATGCTCATACGCTTATATGCTTTATTTATCAGGTGAAAGCGGCGACAAGTTTTTACAAACGAAAAATATATCGCAAAAAGAATATAAAAAATGGTATTCTAGTGGAGCAAAAATAAAAATAACAATAACAAAACAACAATTTAACAATATCACATTTTTTAAAAACACAAAAATGGAAAATATAGAATTTATACAATGTTCATTTAATAAAGTTTCTTTTGCGGACACATTGATAATGAATACACATTTTAGACATTGTTTTTTTGATAACTGTTATTTTCGAGAAGCGAAATTTGAAAATATAGTTTTCGTAGGATCTAAATTTTTTAATTGTAATTTGAAAAACACAAAAATAAAAAATTCTGATGTAAGGTATGTTGAGTTTTATAATACATATGTAAATAAAAATGTAATAGAAAAAAACTCAATACCACAACAAGAAAATATTAGCAGACTACTTTTTAGAAATTTAAGAAAAGAAGCAATAAATGCGGGTGATTATGAGTTGGCAGAAGACTATTATGTTGAGGAGACAAGGAGCACTATTAAATATAAAAAAAATGTGGTTAAATGTGATAAAGATTATTATAAAGAAAGATATAAAGGACGCGAAAGGTTTTATGCATTTTTATATGTCTTAGGATATGAATTAGTTCGTTTTATCTTCGGAATTAGATTACGATTACGGAGGTTAATACCTCTTACATTATCAGTATTGATATTTTTTTCTTTTGTATATTTAAAAATAGGATTAAATAATCAAACTTCGGTTTTTTCAAGTAATTTTTATGATAGTCTACTCTTTTCATTTTTACAATTCTTTGGATTTGGCTATGGTTTTATGGATAAGAATAGGGCAACTATAGAACTAATTTCTTTTATGCTAATTAATCATTTATTTGGTTGGATGATTTTAATAGTTGCCGCAGCGAGATTAATGAAAATATTAACAAGGAGAACTCAATGATAAAATATGTAATAGAATACGGTTCACATGCAACTGGCGAACAAACAAGTTTATCTGATAGAGATATATTAATAATTTGTAATAGAATAAAAAAAAACCAAAAAGAACAACTAGAGAATTTATTTCACATAGACAACAAGAGAAACAATTTAGATGTAAAAATTTTAAACTATAAAAGATTCAAATCTTTGCTAAATAAAGGATCACTTTTTGCCTACCATGTAATTTTTGATGGTAAAGCCATATTGGGGAACATGAAAACATTACAAAAAAAATATAAATACAATTATAATTATGTGGAAGATTTAAAATCTTTACTAAAGGTTTATAGTTTTATAAAATTAGAAACAAACAAATATGGCATAACTATTTATGATTTAAGTGTTTTATATGTAATCATAAGGAATTTTGTTGTAATACATTCATATTTGTTTTCACAAGTTATTTTTTCAAAAAGCAAAATAAAAAGTTATATTCAAAAAGAGTTTGCAAATGAAATTAATGGCATAGATGACTTGTTTGAAAATTTGGTTCAAGCAAAATATACTTTTAATAGGGACTTGTCAATAAAACATAATAAAGAGAAAATGTTTTATGTGTATAAACAAGCTGTACAATTAATAGAACATATGAGGGAGGATATCAAAAAATATGAAAATACATGAGCTGATAGCTGATTTGAAAAAAATTATAAGCAAAATAAAAGAAGTAAATTACTTTGCCAAAGTAGAATTACAATCTAAATTATTTAGAATTGCTAAAACAATTGTAGAAGAAAAAGGGGGAGTTTTTTATTCTTTTGGGAACAGCAATAATATTTATTGTGACACGCACTTATCTGATATAGTAAAAAAAATAAACGAGGTTTTTGTTCAAATAAATAATGCATCCAAAGAATATGGCGATATTAAAACCATATTAAGTGAGGAAGTCATTTTAAATGTTGAGAGTTTAATAAAAGAAATAAATGATTATTTACACAAAAAATAAAAAAAGGAGGCACAACATGAATCAAATTAAATGTCCACATTGTGGAGAAGTATTTAAAGTAGATGAATCTAGTTATTTAAATATTGTTAATCAAGTAAGAAATGCTGAATTTAATAAAGAGATTCATAAACAATTAGAGGCACTTTCTAAACAAAAAGAAAGTGATTTATTGCTTGTTAAAGAAAGAATGGAAAATGCCCATAGTGTAGCATTAACAAACAAAGACAAGGAGATTAATGCTCTTAAACAAGAACTAGCCTCTTTTAACCAAGCAAAAGAATTAGAACTCGTTAAATCACAAGAGCAATTAAAAGAACGGTCACAAGAAAGAGAACGTAATCTTGTTTTTGAACAACAAAAAAAAGAAAAAGAATATTTAATGGAGATATCTATTAAAAATGAAGAAATTTCATCTTTGAAGCAAAAACTTGAATCATTTAATAAATCAAAAGAGTTAGATTTAGTTAAAGCACAAGAATCTTTAAAAGAAGAAGTTAGAAAAAAAGATGAAGAGTTACTAAAATTGAAAGCCTCAATTGAAGTATCAAATAAAGAGAGGGAATTACAAACAAAAGAAGTTCTAGCAGCTAAAGATGAAGAACTTTCTAATCTTAAAACTGAAATAGAATTAAATAAAAAGGAATTTGAATTAGAAAAAACAAACATTAAAAGAAAACACGAAATTCTAATAAAAGAAAAAGATACAGAAATTGCATTATATAAAGACTTTAAAGCTCGCCAATCAACAAAGATGATTGGGGAGTCTTTAGAACAACACTGTGAATATGAATTTAATAGTATTAGAGCTACTGCATTTCCTAGGGCTGAATTTTGTAAAGATAATATTCCTGTGGGTGGTTCTAAAGGAGATTATATTTTTAGAGAAAAAGATGAACATGGTAATGAAATATTAAGTATTATGTTTGAAATGAAAAATGAGGCAGATACTACGGCTACTAAAAAGAAGAATGAAGACTTCTTTAAAGAATTAGATAAAGATAGAAATAATAAGAATTGTGAATATGCAATATTGGTTTCTTTATTAGAAAGTGATAATGATTTATATAATAATGGAATTGTTGATGTTAGTTATCATTATCCTAAGATGTATGTAATAAGACCACAATTCTTTATTCCAATAATTTCATTATTAAGAAATGCATCTTTAAACGCACTTAAATATAAACAAGAATTAAGTATAATGAAAGCTCAAAATATTGATATTACAAATTTTGAAAGTGAATTAGATGCATTTAAAAAAGCCTTTGGAAGAAATTATGAGCTTGCGAGTAGGCGCTTTAAAGAAGCAATTGAGGGAATTGACAAAACAATTGTTCAACTTCAAAAGACAAAAGATGCTTTATTATCAAGTGAAAATAATTTAAGGCTCGCAAATGATAAAGCAGAAGATTTAACAGTTAAGAAGTTAACTAAAAATAATCCAACAATGAAAGCCAAGTTTGATGCTTTAAAAGAATAATTTTAGAAATAAAAGTTACTATGATAGTAACTTTTATTTTAAAACAACCGCTAAATAAAAAAAAGATTGATACAATAGTTCTTTTATGATAAAATAAAATCAATAATTTTATAAGGGGGTAACACTATTGAAAATTAATTATAAAAATAATCGCATAAAAAAATTTTAGAGAGTGATCGGTTACTTAAAAAAAGTTTTCCTAAAGAATATGAAGCTATAAAAAGTAGGTTAGCTGAGCTTATTGCTGTTAGCAACCTTTCTCAGATTTCACATCGACCGCCTCCAAGAAGACACAAATTAAAAGGTAATCTTGACGGATGCTGGGCAGTAGATGTTTCTAACAAAAAAGGCTGATATTTAGATCCCCTATTGAAGGGCTAACCCCCTTGGAAATCACTGAAATTATTATCATAGGAATAGAAGACTATCATTAAAAAGGAGGAAAAAATGGTTGATTATTTGGTTTCGACAGGAACAATATTAAAAGAATATCTAGAAGTAAGAAATATAACACAAAAAGAATTAGCGAACGAAACGGGTTATAGTGAAAAACATATATCTAATATCATTAGCGGAAAGGCCAAAGTGACTGATGAGTTTGCA
>JAAZKC010000158.1 GCA_012800005.1 Acholeplasmataceae bacterium
CTTTGATAACCTTACCTTCACCATTAATAATGGCGAAAGTATGTTTGTGTTTGGAAATATCTATTCCAACATACATAGTACCCCTCCTTTTTTGGGTATAAATATTTGGCGCTGGTGTTTTAATGCACTAAAATCCTATTTCTCTTATCCTTGTATGGGGCGTCTAGCGCCAAATAACTAATTGAAGATTTGAAATAGGGCCGTGGTAGTACCCTCCTAAAACATTCAAAGATGTAAAAATATGATGAAAATCCACAGCACCTAAGTTTATTTTATAATAAGCAGTCAATTTTTAAAAGAAAGGATAATATACTCTAAAATATAGACTGCATATTACATGATAGAGTATACAAGGGTAAATATGAAATTTAGTGAATATGTTTATAAAAGACCTAATGTTGAAGAAATAGGTAATAAATTACAAACTTTAATTGAAGAGTTTGGTAAGTCAGATGCTAAAAGACAAATTGAAATAATGTATGAGTTCTTTGAATTTACAGATGATTTTGGTAGTATGGCAACTATTGCGTCAATTAGGCATTCAATTGATACAAAAGATGAATTTTATATTGAAGAACAAAAATATTTAGATGAAAATGGACCTTTACTTCAAAATTATTTTTATGGTTTTAGTATGTTAGCTTTTAATAGTCCACATAGAAAAGAGTTAAAAAAAGAGTTTGGAACACACTTTTTTGAACAAATTGAAGTTGGCTTAAAAGCCTTCGATGAAAAAATGATTCCTTTAATGATTGAAGAAAATAAATTATCCACAGAATATGATAAGCTGATTGCGAGCGCGCAAATTGAGTTTAACGGAAAAACATATACTTTAATGCAAATGAGTCCGTTTTTACAACACAAAGATAGAGAAATTCGTCATAAAGCTCAACTTAAAGTTTCCGGTTTCTTTGAAGAAAACGAAGCTAAAATTGATGAAATTTATGATAATTTAGTTAAAGTAAGACACGAAATGGCTTTAGCGAAAGGATATGAAAATTTTATTGAACTTGGTTATTACAGGATGGGTAGAACTGATTATAATAGTGAAGATGTTTATAAGTATAGAGAACAAATTAAAGAAGTAGTAGTTCCTGCAGTTTCTAAATTACATAGAAGAAAGGCTAAACGTTTGGGAATTAAAGATTTAAAGAGTTATGACACGATTAATTTTTTATCAGGTAACCCAACACCTAAAGGAAATAAAGATGAGCTAGTTAATGCCGCAAAAGTTATGTATAAAGAAATGAGTAAAGAAACAGATGAATTTTTCACGTTTATGTTAAAACATGATTTATTTGATTTAGAAAGTAAACCAGGTAAAAGAGGTGGGGGATATTGTACATATATTCCATCATATGAATCACCGTTTATTTTCGCAAACTTTAATGGTACCTCACATGATGTTGATGTATTAACTCACGAAGCGGGACATGCCTTTCAAGTTTATTCATCACGTCATCATATTCCAAGCCAAAGATGGCCAGGGATGGAAGGGGCTGAGATTCATTCAATGAGCATGGAGTTTTTCGCATGGCCATGGATACCATTATTTTTTAAAGAAGATTCAGAAAAATACTATTTTAGTCATTTATCAAGTACAATTTCTTTCTTACCTTACGGTGCATTAGTTGATGAATTTCAACATGAAGTTTATAAAAATCCTCACTTAACATCAGCAGAAAGAAAAGAAACTTGGAGAAGACTAGAAAAAATTTACTTACCGAATAAAGATTATGGTGATGACCATTTTATGGAAAAAGGAACTTATTGGTTTAGACAAGGACATATCTTTAGCTCACCATTTTATTATATTGACTATACTTTAGCTCAAGTATTAGCTTTCCAATATTGGATTTTAAATAGAGAAGATCACAAGAAAGCATGGGAATCTTACTATAAATTATGCACCCTTGGTGGGACAAAAGGATTTGTAGGATTAATAAAAGAATCTGGTTTAAATAATCCATTTGTGGATGGAACAATTAAAAAGACCATTAAACCATTAATGGAGTTTTTAGATTCTATTGATGATATGAAACTTTAAAAGACAATTCTAACAATGGAAAGCTGACAATTCGCACAATAGAAAACGGACAATTCACACAATGAAAAACGGGCATTTTACACAACAGGGGTTGAATTCCCCTGTTTTTTTGTTATAATTTTAATGAGGTGATATCGTGAAAAAGTATATGCCAAGATTAATAGATGATGTGATTATAAATGAACTAAAAGCTTTTGGCGCTATTTTAATTACAGGTCCTAAATGGTGTGGGAAAACAACCACAGCAAAACAAATAGCTAAAAGTGTTATTTATATGCACGATCCAGAAAAGAGTGATGCTTATATAGAAACAGCTAAAATAAAGCCAAGTTTATTATTAGAAGGAGAAAAACCGAGATTAATTGATGAGTGGCAATTGGCACCGATGTTATGGGATGCAATAAGATTTGATGTTGATATTAAAGGAGAAGAAGGGTTATATATTTTGACTGGGTCTTCAACTATTGATGAGACGCAGATTAAACATTCAGGGGCTGGAAGAATATCTAGGATATTAATGAGAACTATGTCATTATATGAATCTGGTGATTCTAATGGTCAAATAAGTTTAAATGATTTATTTCAAAAAAATGATATAGATAAAGCAATTTCTAGTCTTAAAGTTGATGATATAGCTAATTTGATTATTAGAGGAGGATGGCCCAATAGTATAGGAAAAAGCATCGAAATTTCTTCTAGACAGGTTTCTGGTTATATTGAAACAATTGCAAACTCTGAAATTAAGACAATTGATGGTGTTGAAAGAAACACAGAAAAAACTAAAGCTATTTTAAGGTCTCTTGCGAGAAATGTAGCAACATCAGTACCTAATTCAACAATTTTAAAAGATCTTGTTGCAGGAGATGATTTAATGCATCAAAACACATTAAGTGATTATCTAAGGGTTTTAGAAAAACTTTATGTAATAGAAAATTTACCATCTTGGGCGCCACAATTAAGATCAAAAACGGTTATTAGAAAGTCACCTGTTAGATATTTTATAGATCCGTCAATCCCGGCAGCAATTTTAGATGCGAATCCCCAAGATTTGTTTTATGATTTAAAAACTTTTGGATTTTTATTTGAATCATTAGTTATAAGAGATTTAAGAATTTATGCGCAGAAATTAAATGGAAGTGTTTATCATTACCGTGATAAAAATGATTTAGAAGTTGACGCAATTATTCATTTAAAAAACGGTAAATGGGGAGCGATAGAGGTTAAATTAGGTTCTAATGAGATAGATAAAGCGGTGTTAAATTTACTTAAACTAAAAGAGAAAATTAATATTGATAAAATGAACAGCCCATCATTTTTAGCTGTTGTTACAGGAACACAATTTGGTTATAAAAGACCAGATGGAGTTTATGTTATTCCGATTGGTTGTTTAAAGCCTTAAAGGAGTGTAAATTAAAAAGTTTTTATTAAACGATTTTAAAAATCACATTTCTTATATTATGCATGAACGTGGTAAAAAATATTATGATGAAGATAGAGTAAAAGATATTATCTTGAAAGATAATTTTTATTATGCAACAGTTGTTGGAAGTAGAAATTATAAAGTTATGGTAGAACTTATTGACAATGAAATTATTAAAACAACATGTAATTGTCCTTATGAAGGTTTTATATGTAAACATCAAGTTGCGGTATATTATAAAATTATGGATCTTTTGAATTTAAATGAAAAAACTATTTTTATAGAAGAAATTAAAAAAGAATTAGAAAAAATAAAAAAAGAAGATTTAATTCAATTATTGTTAGAGTTCTATGTGCAAGATAAGTATAAATTATATAAATTTGTAGTGGAAAATATAAAAGAACATGCGTTATTAGCTGTGAAAAAAATGTTAGAATATTATAATTTTCATACGGTACACGAATTAGAAGAAAACACTTTTCAAAATTTAGATAATATTATTAATGATATTTTTTCAATGCTTTCTTTAGATGAAGAAAACTTTAAAGTAAATTTAGAAATAGTTTTTTATATAATTTCTTATTTAGAAAAGCATGAAAGAGAAAGTTATTATGAATATGTAGATGAAACTACTGAAGAAATAATGGCAACAGTTTTTAACTATTTAAGAACTCTTTTAGAAGATATAGAAGATGAAGAAAAAATAAAAAAAGCTTTCTTAAAAATAAAAAAGAATTTAGATTTATATAAAGAAAAAGATTATATTGTTTTAGGTATTATAGAATCAACCATATCACTATGTAAGTATAGTTTTATTAAAGAATATTATGATTGTTTTTTAGATGAAAAAATAATATCTTATGAAGAAGATGAGGTTGATAATTTTGATTTTATTCCATCTGTTTATATTACAAAATATAATATTATTAAAATGTTTGATGGAGAAGAAAGAAGAAAAGAATATTTAAATAAAAATATTAAATTTGGAATTTTTAGAAAAATATTGATAGAAGAAGCATATCAAAATAAAAATTATGAAGATGTTATTATTTTATGTGAGGAATATTTAAATGGAGGTAAATCTTTTTATAATGATTATTTTGAAGAGTTTTTGTATGAGGCGTTAAAAGAAACAAAAAATATCAATAAATTAAAGGTGTTTTTAGATGAACAAGTTTTAAAAGGAAAAACAAGTAAATATTATGATGAATATAAAAAACTATTAAAAAAAGATGAATGGGATATAAAATTAAAAGAAATATTAAAAGTTTTAAAAAACGATAGTGAATATGCATATGAATATTTTGATATTTTGGCTAAAGAAAACTTATTAAAGGAATTAATATTTTATTGCGAAAAGTATCCTCAAATTATGTATAAGTATTATCCTTATTGTATTAAAAATGAAGAATATAGAGAAAAAGTAATCGAAATAATAGAAAGGGATATCGAAAGAAATATAGCCATAAGTTCAAATCGTAAGTCTTATCTAAATTTGTTTTATAAAATTAAAGTTTTAAAAGATATTTATGGTTTTGAAAGAGTGATTATGTATTTTGAAAAATTAAAAGAAAAATATCCTAAAAGGCGTGCAATGATTCAAGTTTTAAGTGAGTTTGAAGAAAGGTTAAAAAACTAATAAAAGAGGTTTTAAAGAATTTGCGTTCTTTAAAGCCTCTTTCTTAAAAATAAGCGTTTTTAAATTATAATCCTAACATTTTAATTAGTCTGTCTTTTGGATGAAAACCTAAGCCACTTTTAGTTACTTTACCATTTTTGAATGCGACTAAAGTAGGAATGCTTCTAACATTAAATAGTTGTGCAAGTTCACCTTCTTGATCAACATCAATTTTACCAATTACAGCTTTTCCTTCAAGTTCTTTAGCTAAACTATCAACAATAGGAAGCTGCATCTTACAAGGTCCACACCAAGTAGCGTAAAAGTCTACCAAAACTGGTTTATCACTTTTTAGGACTACTTCATTAAAATTTTCTTTTGTAATAACTATTGCTGCCATATATAATACCTCCATATAATTAAATACACAATCATTATAGCACTTTAAAAAAAGGAATCTATTAATTTGCTTTATAAGGGTTGTTATATGGTATAATGTATTAGCAATTAAGGAGAATATAAGTAAAATGGTTAAAATAAAAGATTTATATTTTTCATATGATAATAGACACGAAGCACTTAGGGGTGTTTCTTTAAATATAGAAAAAGGTTCTTGGACTGCCATTGTAGGACACAATGGTAGTGGAAAAAGTACTTTAGCTAAACTTTTAGTAGGTTTGATTAAACCAACTAAAGGAGAAATATATATAAATGATATTTTAATGAAAGAAGAAAACATTAAAGAAATTAGAAAACATGTAGGGATTGTGTTTCAAAACCCTGATAACCAATTTGTTGGAGTAACAGTAAAACATGATATCGCTTTTGGGTTAGAAAACCAACAAGTTCCTCAAGAAGAAATGATTAAACTTATTGATAAGTATATTAAAGTTGTTAATATGGAAGGTTATTTAGATAAAGAACCACACCAATTATCTGGAGGAGAAAAACAAAGAGTCGCAATCGCTGGTGCACTTGCGATGAATCAAGATATTATGATTTTTGATGAAGCAACTTCAATGTTAGATCCACAAGGAACGAAAGAAATTAGTGATTTTATTTTAGAACTTAATGATAAATATGATAAAACTCTAATTACGATTACTCATGATTTAGAATTTGCGAGAAAAGCTGATAACATTGTGGTTTTAAATGATGGAGCAGTAATTTTTTTGGGGACTCCTGATGAAGTATTTAAAAATTCAGATATTTTAAAAAGGATTAATTTAGACATACCCTTCGGTCTAAAGATATATGAAACTGCGAAAGAAGATATTGAATTAAAAGATAATAAAAAGTTAATGGATGCGTTATGGCAATACAGTTTAAAGATGTAAGTTTTTCCTATAAGGGAATAAAAGCGGAACAGTATGAAGCGATAAAAAATATTAATTTAAATATTGATGAAGGGGAATTTATTGCGATTTGTGGAAAAACTGGTAGCGGAAAATCAACGTTAGTTCAACATATGAACGCCCTTTTAGAACCAACAAAAGGTGAGGTTTGCATTTTTGAGCATACCCTATCTAAAAAGAGAAAACAAAAAATAAGCCCAATTAGAAAGCGTGTTGGCCTTGTGTTTCAGTTTCCAGAATATCAACTCTTTGAAGAGACAGTTTTAAAAGATATTATGTTTGGTCCTAAAAACTTTGGGCTTACAAATGAAGAAGCGAAAGAAAAGGCTTTAAAAGCGGCTGAGTTAGTTGGCTTAAAAGAAGAACTGTTAGAAAAAAGTCCTTTTAGAATTAGTGGAGGACAAATGAGAAGAGTTGCGATAGCGGGTATTTTAGCTATGGAACCTGATATTTTAGTTTTAGATGAACCAACTAGAGGTTTAGACCCACAAGGTTCTAAAGAAGTGATGAAACTTTTTTATGATCTTTATGATAGACACAATAAAACAATTATTTTAGTTAGCCATGATATGGATATTATTGCTAAATACGCTAAAAGAGTAATTGTGATGGATGATGGATGCATTGTCTTTGATGGTAAAAAAGAAGATTTATATTGTCATTCTGATTTTGATACATTTAGTTTGGCTAAGCCAAAAACTATTGAATTAATGGAGTATTTAAATAAAGAGATTAATATTCCATTTAAATATTTATTTAATGAAGAAGAGGTTATTAAATATCTAAAAGAGGTGACTCATGAATAATATTGTTATAGGTCAATATATTCCTGGTTCATCTTGGATATATAAAGTAGACCCACGAATTAAAATTGGTGCATTAGTAATTTTATTAGTAACTACATTTATGTTAAGTAATCTTTTTTTAATGAGCATTATGTTTTTATTAATAATAGTAATGATTTTTACAACTCGTGTGCCATTTATAAAAATGATTAGGGGAATGAAACCATTAATATTTTTATTAACATTTACTTTCTTTATTCAAATGTTTTCGATTACTGAAGGTAAAACATTACTTCAAGAAACAATGTATATAGGTCCATTAAGTATAATGGCTATTTTAATTTTATTAATTGCATATTTTATTGTAAAAAAGTATGTTAAGTTTAGAATCTTATTATTTTTATTAGTAGTCTTTTTAGCATTTTTTCTTCAAGCAGTATTACCTTCATCTTTAATTAATTTCCAAGATTTTACTTATGAGTTTACTATTAGAGATAAAGCATTAGAATACACAGGATTTTTACTTTTAAGAATTATGATTGTGGTAATGTTATCAAGTTTACTTACATTTACTACAATGCCAACCGATATTACAAATGGTTTAGAATCACTTTTAAGACCACTTAAACTAATTAAATTTCCAGTAGGAGAATTAGCAACTATGTTATCTTTAACATTAAGATTCATTCCAACATTATTAGAAGAAACGCAGAAGATTATGAAAGCTCAAGCATCACGCGGTGTTGAGTTTAGTGAATCAAGATTTAAAGATAAAGTTACTCAAATAATTTCTCTTTTAATCCCAATCTTCGTTATCGCTTTAAAGCGCGCTGAAGACTTAGCAAACGCAATGGAAGTGAGAGGTTATATAATAGGCGGGAAAAGAACTAAAATTGATACACTTAAATTTAGAGTTTCTGATTTTGTTGTTTTATTTGTCTCCTTAGGTTTACTTACAACAGCCATTTTACTTAAAGTAGGAGTGATTCAAATTGCGTTATAAAGTAACAGTCAGTTATGATGGAACAAATTATCACGGCTTTCAAAAACAAAAAAACGCTCATACTATTGAAGCGGAAATTAATGCGGCGTTATTTAAAATTCATAAACATGATATTAAAATTGTTGCCTCAGGAAGAACTGATAAAGGTGTTCATGCGTTAGGCCAAGTGTTTCATTTTGATTCAAATTTAGAAATAACCGCAAACCAATTTAAAAGAGCCCTAAATAGCCATTTACCGAAAGATATTCGTATTCTTGAGGTGAGTTTAGTTAGTGGTGATTTTAATGCTCGTCATAGTGCGATAAAAAAAACATATAAGTATGTTATTAATAAAGAATATGATTTATTTAATCGTAACCATGAATTTTATTATCCCTATAAACTAGATATAGAATTATTAGAAAAAGCATTAAAGAAATTTATTGGAACCCATGATTTTTTTGGCTTTGCAGGTTATGTAAAAGATAAACCTACTATAAAAGAAATTTATGAGGCATATTTAATAGTAGATGGCAGTAAAATAATTTTAATATTTACTGGTAATGGTTTTTTAAAATATATGGTAAGAAAAATGGTAGGAACACTACTAGATATTGCCACAAATAAAAAAGATATTAATGTAATTGATGAAATCTTTAAAACAAAAGATAGAAACTTAAGTGGAAAAACAATTAATCCTGAAGGACTTTATTTAGTTAAGGTTTATTATTAACGCAACTAATAATTGCGTGTTTTTTTCTTTTAAGGTTGTTAAAATGAAGATGAGGTTTGAGTAATGATTGATTTAAGGAGTGTCGGAAGAAAAATTCAATCACTAAGAGTTGAGCACAAATTAACTCAAGATGAACTTGCCGAAAAACTATTTGTGACTAGGCAAGCATTGTCAAAATGGGAGAATGGTCAAAGTGCTCCAACAATTGACAATATCTTACTTTTATCAAGATTATTTAACGTTACTTTTGAAGAGATTCTTTGCCTAAATGAAAAGACTGAGTTTGATAAAAAAGATCTCTTTAAAAACCATGACCGTTATTTAATTATTAATAAGATAATAAGTGGAGAGTTAGTTGTTAAATTGGAGGATGTGTTTTATCAATTTTCACCACTTGAACGAATGACATTACTTAAAAAGGTTAAAGATGGAACTTTAAAAACTGATATCACTGAATTGTCATCAAAACTTACAACCTCAGAACTTAAATTTTTATTAGGAGGATAAAAATCATGTTAAAAAGACTAAAAAGAAAAGAAGCAAAAACGTTTAATGAAGAAATGGAAATTTTAAAAGAAAAAATAAACAATCTAGAAGAAGGTTTTTTACCACTAAAAGAAAGAACGCTTGATTTTAAAAAAGAATTAGAAACTAAAAACGCCCAATCACCACGCATAGGTTATAAACAGCTTAAAGAACGCCTTGATTACGTTATGTCTTATTTTCAAGATTACGAACAAAACATTGAAAATGCAAGAAAACTAATTCAAGAAAAAAATAAATCAAGAGAAAACACTGATTTAATAGTTGAAACCACAACTAATTTTGACGAATATATTTTAGAACTTAATGAGATTGCTTTAGAACTAAAAGAAATAGAGATTGAAATGCAAGAAATCTTTGATAAAAAAGAAAAGAAATCACCAGTTTTAGATTTTAAAGAGTTTGGTGATATGATTGGTGATGCGTTTAAAAAAGTCTTTAATAAAGATGATTCAAGCAATCCTAATTCTAAAACAAATAAACTTTTAAAAATCTTACCTTTTTTAGATAAAGAAGAGAAAAAAGAAATAGTTAAAGAAATACTTTCAGATAGTGAATATTTTGAAGGAATTAAATTAGTAGTAATAATGCCATTTTTAGATGAAGAAGATTGTGATAAAATCTTCATGCATCAAGTTAAAAAAGATGATAAAAACCTTCAAAGTTTACTTCCATTTGTTTCAGAGGGTTTATTAGAAGAATTAGTTAATAAATATATAAATGGAGAAATAGATATGAATATGGATATGTTATATCCTTTCTTAAAGGTAGAAGACATAAAAAAGATATTCTTCTATGAATTAAAACGATAAAACTAATAATAAAGGGCCAGTTTGAGAGAAAAACTGGCCTTTTATTTTGAACAAAAACACTTATATCAAGTTAAAAGTGGTTACAATAATATTGATTTTACATTAAAAAGTGGTTACAATAATATTGATTTTACATTAAAAAGTGGTTACAAAAATATTGATTTAGGTAGTTTTTGTGTTATAATTTATATTGGTGATGGAAGATGTTTAGACTAATAGAAAAAAACTTAGAACAATGGTTTTTAAAAAAACCTAGAATGCCTGTTTTAATAACTGGTGCTAGACAAGTTGGAAAGACATATACAGTTTTTAAATTTGGGAAAGAAAAATTTAAAGATATTATTTATATCAATTTTGAAGAAAATAGAAGATTTAAAACTTTTTTTGAACATTCACTTAATCCAAATGAATTAATTCCTTTATTTGAAGCTGAATTTAAAAGGGTGATTAATGAAGATGTTTTAATATTTTTTGATGAAATTCAAGCTTGTCCTAGCGCTTTAACATCGTTAAAATATTTTAATGAGTTTAGAAATGATATCTCTATTATTGCTTCAGGAAGTTTACTAGGTGTCGCTCTTAATAATAAAGAGATTTCATTTCCTGTTGGTAAGGTAATAACTTATGAAATGTATCCTATGAATTTTAAAGAATTTTTAATTGCGATTGGTAGAGAAAAAGCAGTGGAAGAAATTGAAAAATCTTATCATGAAAATAAAAAGATGAATCCAATAATTCACGAAATGCTTATGAAAGATTATCAAAATTATTTAGTAGTTGGAGGACTTCCTAAAAGTGTTTCGACTTTCATAGAAACATCTTCATATTTAGAAAGCCAAAAAATCATTGGAAATGTTTATAAAGATTATTTAAATGATATGAATAAATATACGACAAATTTAGAAAGATTAAAAATTCTTAAAATTTATCAAAGTATTATTGGTCAACTAAAAAAAGAAAATAAAAACTTTAAATACTCATTCGTTGAAGAAAAACGAAATAAACAATATTTTGGATCAAGTATTTTATGGTTAACTAGTGCTAACATTGTTTATGAATCAAGAAAAATAAATAACATTAATTTACCATTAAGTTTTCATGCAGATGACTATATTTTTCGTTTATACTTAAGTGATCTTGGATTATTCTCTCATTTAAGTGGAACATCATTAACAAATATACTTAATCCTAATTATCGCGATGATCTATTAGGAATATTTACTGAAAATTATGTAGCGTGTGAATTTTCATCAAGAGGAATACCATTATTTTATTGGGTTGGTAAAAGAATATCTGAAATTGAATTTATTGTAGAACTAGATGAAGCAGCTATACCAATTGAAGTTAAAAGTGGGAAAAACGTTTATTCAAGAAGCATAGAACAATTTTTAAGGGAAAATCCTAAAACTAAATTAGTTTATAAAATTGCGAATAAAAACTTTGGGTTTGAAAATAATATTAAGACAATTCCTTTATATGCAGTCTTTTGTTTAGCGGATGAAATATTAGAAAATAAATATAAAGGAATAAAATAGAGTTATATTATTAGAAAGATAATATAATTTTATGATTTTAAAAGATGTATAAAAGTTTGAATAAACACACAAAAAATAGTATACTATAATAGATGAAATGAACTAAGGAATTGATATTATGTTTATAACATTTGAAGGTGGCGAAGGTTCGGGAAAAACAACCTTAATTAAAGCCGTTAACACATATTTAAAAGAAAAAGGAGTTAAAACTTATGTCACCCGTGAACCGGGTGGTTCTTTAATTGCGGAACAAATAAGACATATTATTTTAGATAATAAAAATAAAGATCTTTCAGATAAAACTGAAGCTTTATTGTTTGCGGCAAGTAGAACTCAACACTTAGAAGAAATAATTATTCCTAAGTTGAATGAAGGCTATACAGTATTATGTGATAGATATTTAGATTCAAGTTTAGCTTATCAAGGCTATGCGAGAGGTCTTGGAATAGATGTTGTTTTAAAGTTTAATCATTATGCTTTAGAATGTCTACCAACTTACACAATTTATATTGATTCAGATCCTAAAAAAGGCCTAGAAAGGGCGTTATCTCGTGGTGGGGCTAATAGACTTGATAATGAATCTTTAGAGTTTCACAATCGTGTAAGAGAAGGATATTTATTATTATTAGAAAAGTTTCCTAAAAGAATTATTAAAATTGATGGAGATTGTAATTTAGATGCATTAATTGAAAGAACATTAAAGAAGATAAAGGAATTAATATGAAAAATACAGAAAGTATTGTTGAACTTTTTAAACAGGCGCATAAAAATAATAAATTATCCCATCTTTATTTACTTTCTGGACCAAAAGGTTCAGGAAAGAAAAAGATTAGTTTTGAAGTTTCCGCATATCTTTTAGGTCAGGATGTGGAAAGTGTTAAAAGAGGACACATTAATCTTTATTTTATTGAACCTGATAATAATACAATTAAAGTTGAACAAATTGAAGAACTTCAAAAAGAGTTTTCTAAAACTAGTTTAGTTAGTGGTTATAGAATATTTATTATTGAACATGTGGATTTATTTACAATTCCCGCAGCTAATAAATTACTTAAGTTTTTAGAAGAACCAACATCAGTTAAAACAATTGGTTTTTTACTGACCACTAATAAAGAAAAAGTGATTAATACTATTTTATCTAGATCGCAAAATATTAACCTTCCCGCTCCTACAGAAGGCGATTTAAAGATAAAACTTTTATCATTAGATATAGACCCTTATAAAGCGGAAGTATTACCTTATTTAGATAAAAATATTGACACCTTAAAACAGTTGTGTGAAGATTCCAAGATTAATCATTTATTAGAAGTATTTGATGGGTTTACAGAAACTCTTGTTAAAGGTGAATCAATTTGGTTATATAGTGATAAATATATGAATGATATTAAATATGATAAAATATATTTAAATTATTTTTTGCAAATTTTATTAATTTTTTATTTAGATTTATTTAAACTTAATAATAAAGAAGAAGTTTCTTTACAAAGTTTGACGGAAAAATATAACAAATATAAGATTAGTAAAAAGAAGATTTTAAAAAATATTGAGTTAATTCAAAATCTTATTTTAAAGCTAAACTTTAATATTAATTTAGATTTAGCTTTTAATGAATTTTTGCTTAACCTTTAGGAGGAAATTATGGAAGTAGTTTTAGTCCAATTTAGAAAAGCAGGTAAAACATATTATTTTAATCCTATTAATTTTGATATTAAAAAAAATGACTTTGTGGTTGTAGAAACGATAAGAGGAACAGAATTAGGTAAGGTTGTTAGCAATAAAATAGAAATTGAACCTAGTGAAATTGAAATTAAGCCAATTATTCGTCTAGCAACAGAAGAAGATAAAAAAGAAGCGGCATATAATAGAACCCTAGAAGATGAAGTTATTGAAACAACTAAAGATTTAGTTAAACAAAACCAGTTAGATATGAAAATTCTCGCAAGCGAGTACACTTTAGATAGAGATAGATTAGTTATTTATTTTGAAAGTGAACAAAGAGTAGACTTTAGACAACTTGTAAAAGACTTAAATGAAGTTTATAAAACAAGAATAGAATTAAGACAAGTTGGTTCGCGAGATGGAGCTAAATTTATTGGTGGACTTGGTCCTTGTGGGCGAGTTATGTGTTGTGCTTCGTTTTTAAGTACATTTGATAATGTTAGTATTAAGATGGCAAAAAACCAAAACTTATCACTAAATCCTCAAAAGATTAGTGGGGCTTGTGGGAAGTTATTATGTTGTATTAAATATGAACATGATTTTTATGAAAAGGCTCAAAAAGATATGCCAAATATTAATGAGTATGTTTATACAGAAAATGGTAGAGGAAAAGTTATTAGCACACAAGTTTTAAAACGTCAGGTACGAGTTTTATTTGAAGATGGTAGTGCTCAGACTTATGATGTAGATGAAATTAAACGTAGTCAAAAATGATCTTTTAGGATATCCTAAATACATTATTTATCAAAACCCAGAGATGTTTTCTTTTTCAATAGATTCAATGTTGCTTGCAGATTTTGTAGATATTAAAAAAGATACAAAAAAGATAATTGACCTAGGAACAGGAAATGGCGTTATACCAATGTATTTAACACTATCTACTAATGCTAATATTATTGGTGTTGATATCCAAGAAGATGTTTTAAATTTAGCTAAATTGAGTGTCGAAGAAAATGGATTATCTAATCAAATTACATTACTTAATAGAGATATTAAAGGTTTAAGTTGTGAATATAAAAATATTGATGTCGTAATTAGCAATCCACCATATTTTAAATATAAAGAAACATCAATTGTAAATAAAACAGATTATAAAACAATCGCAAGACATGAGGTATTAATTACCTTAGAAGAAATAATTATGGAAGCTTATAAATTATTAAAACCAAGAGGATGTTTTTATTTAATTCATAAGCCTGATAGATTAACTGATGTTTTATATTATTTAAGAAAACACAACTTAGAGCCAAAGAAAATAAGGTTTGTTTATCCTAAACTAAACAGCAAACCTAATCACGTACTTGTTGAGGCAAGAAAACAAGCAAACTTAGGAAATTTAACTGTCTTAAAACCACTTTACATTTATAAAAATGGCAAATGGACAGAAGAAGTTTTAAAAATATATAATAAAGGAAGATAAATTATGTTACTCTCAAATTTAACAAGAAAACAAAAACTTAAATTTTTAGACTTAGCGATTCACATCGTGTCAGTAGATGGAGAAGCAACTGAATATGAAACAAGAATTCTTAATATGATGTTAGCTGAAGTAGGCGATGATATCTTTAAAGAATACACTTTCAGTTTAAGTAGTGATTTAAATGAAACGCTTGACTTTTTTAAAGAACAACCAAAAACAGTGAGAAATATTGTCTTACTAAACTTACTTAAATTAAGTTTATTTGATGATTTATATAATACTACTGAACATTTTTTGCTTGATCATGTAAGAAGAACTTTTAAAATTAGTATCGCAAAAAGAAAAGAACTAATTGCCTTATTATATGAAGAAAGGGATTTAAACGAAAAAGCAAGACGTGTTTGTATTGCGTTATGAAAACACGTGTTAAGACAAAAAATAAGTTATACCTAATCGCCACTCCAATTGGCAATTTAGGTGATATTACTTTTAGAGCTATTGAAACATTAAAAAGTGTTGATGTTATTTATGCGGAGGACACAAGAGTAACACAAAAACTTTTAAATCATTATTCAATTAATAAGCCTCTAAGAAGTTATCATGACCATAATGAAGAAGAAATGGCTTTAGAAATAAAGAACGCATTATTAGAAGGCTTAAATATTGGGCTAGTTAGTGATGCAGGAACACCTTTAATAAGTGATCCTGGTTATAAAGTTGTTGATTTAATTAAAGATGAATATGAAATAATTAGTATTCCCGGAGCAAGCGCAACTTTAACAGCTCTTACGGTAAGTGCACTACCACCACAACCTCATACATTTATTGGCTTTTTAGACACAAAAGAAAATAAAAGAAGAGAGATACTAAATACTTTTAAATATGTTCCTTCAACACTAATATTTTATGAAAGAGGAACAAGACTAGAAGGAATAGTTAAAGAAATGTATGAAGTGTTTGGAAAAAGAAGAGCTGTGATTGCTAGAGAATTAACAAAACTTTATGAAACAATTTATGATTTTAATTTAGGTGAAAAATTAGATGTAGAACTAAAGGGAGAATTTGTTTTATTAGTAGAAGGTTATAAAAGAAAAGAAATAACTGACGAAAGAATAAAAGAAGAAGTTTTATTTTTAATTAAGCAGGGCTTAACTAGAAAAGATGCGATTATATCCGCATCTAAAAGATTAGGCGTTAATAAAAATAAAGTTTATGAGGTGGTTATAAAATGAAAAGAATATTGATAGTTTTATTATTAGGAGTGCTTTTATGTTGTTGTAGTAAGGAAAAACCATATAGACTTTCTTTTAATGACAGCGTTACAAACATTAGAAACCCAATTTATTTAAAAACAGGTCATACATATGAATCAGATTGTTTTGAAATAACTGAATATCCTACTGTGGTTGTCGCAAAACCTAAAAGAAGGTTAGGTGACTATAAAGGTTTAATTGTAATGGATGGGAAGAAAAATTTAAAATTTACAATTAAAAAAGAAGAAGATGATCCCTTTTATAATGATTATCCATCCCTAAACACAAGCGATCATTCATTTGATGTGATTGACTATGAAACGTTACTTACATTATTTGATGGAGGAGACCATATTTTATATTTAGGATTTCCTAGTTGTCCTTGGTGTGTAGAGTATGTAACTTATTATAATGAAGTCGCTAAAGAACAAAATAAGCGAATTAAATATTATGATATGAAAGAAATTAGAAAGATTGTTGATGGCGCTTTAGATAGCGATTTCCAAGCGCTTGTTGACAAGATAAATAAAGAATATTTAAGTGAAAAAGTAGATGAAGAAGTAACTTATGACTGGATTTATGCACCAACATTATACATAATTAAAAATGGTGAAGTAATTGATATGGTTGTTGGTGGGATAGAAGGACATAATATTTTAGAACGTAGTTTAACTAAAAAAGAAAAAGAAGATTATCTTAACTTATTAAGGGAAATGTTTTCTAAAATATAAGGGGGAAAGTTTATGCAAAAAAAGAAAGAAGAAAAAAAAGTTAGTGATGATTTTTCTTATCATATTACTCAAGTAAAAGAAAAAGATTCAGAGTTTTATGGGATGTGGCGAGTTAGAAGAAGCGGCTCTTCAAAAGTTATTAAACATTTTAAGACTCAACAAGAAGCTATTGAACATGCAAAACGTTATGCAAAGGATAATGAAACAAAAATCGTTATTCACAAGCGAGACGGCAAAATCAGAAAACAAAAGTATTAAAAATAATTCCTCTTTTGGGGAATTATTTTTTGTTTGTGTTAATTTATTTTATTAACTTGAATAAAGTGTTTCTATTAACTATAATAAATGTGGAAAGAAAGAGTGATGGGAAAATGAAGAAATTTTATATAACTACGTCAATTGCGTACGCATCAAAAATGCCACATGTTGGAAATGATTATGAAGTTGTTTTAGCGGATGCGATTGCGAGATTTAAAAGATTAGAAGGATATGATGTTTATTTTCAAACGGGAACTGATGAACATGGACTTAAAATAGAAACGGAAAGTAAAAAAGAAGGAATTACTCCCCAACAGCACGTTGATATAATATCTAATAAAATAAAAGAAGTTTATAAAGCATTAGATATCTCTTATGATAAATTCGTTAGGACCACTGATGAAGAACACGTTAAAGTTGTTAAAAATGTTTTTAAGAAACTTTATGATCAAGGAGATATTTTTAAAGGCAAATATAGTGGATATTATAGTGTAGCTGAAGAGGCATATATTTTTGATAAAGATCAAATTGAATCTGGATTTGGACCTAGTGGTGATAAACTTATTTGGATGGAAGAAGAAACATACTTTTTAGATTTGAAAAAGTATCAAAAAAGATTAATTAAACATATTGAAGATAATCCTTTATTTATTCAACCAGAGGCAAGAAAAAATGAAATGTTAAATTTCTTAAAAGAACCATTAAGAGATTTAAGTGTCACTAGAACAACCCTTGATTGGGGTATAGAAACTTTTGATAAAGATCATGTTATTTATGTGTGGATTGATGCATTAACTAACTATATTAGTGGTTTTGGTTTAGATGAAAACTTTCAAAGTGAAAACATGAGTCATTATTGGCCTGCGGATATTCATTTAATTGGTAAAGATATTTTAAGATTTCATGTAGTTTACTGGCCGGTAGTATTAATGGCTTTAGGAATAGAACTTCCTAAAACTATTTTTGGTCACCCATGGATTTTATTTGATAAAGTTAAAATGAGTAAATCAGTAGGAAATACTGTTTATACAGAAGATGTTTTAAAACATTTTAAAAAAGATGTTTTAAGATATTATGTCTTACATGAAATTCCTTATGCTCAAGATGGAAACTTTACATATGAACTATTAATTAGTGTTAATAATTCTGATTTAGCTAATACATTAGGTAATTTAGTTAATAGAACTATTGGGATGGCTAATAAATATCGTGGAGGAGTTATTAAAAAAGCTTTCACAAAAGAAACTTATGAAATTAACCTAAGAGAAGAAGCATTAGCTTTATATAAAAGAGTTAAAGAAAAAATGGATGAATATAAAGTAAGTGATGCCTTAGAAGAAATTATGAAAGTATTAAGACTTGGAAATAAGTTTATTGATGTGACTGAACCATGGAAATTAAGAGCGGAAAATCCTGATGAATTAGATGGTGTTTTATATGAAATAATTGAAACAATTAGAATTTGTGCAGTGTTACTTCAAGCATTTATTCCTGAAACAAGTGCGCAAATATTTAAACAAATTAACACTGATAAAACATCATTTCTTGATTTAACTGAGTTTGGTTTAATTCCTAATAACCACAAACTTAATAAAGCGGAAGTGTTATTTGAAAGATTTGATTTAGAAAAGAAAATGAAAGAGATTTTAGGGGATGAAGATTAATAAAAAGAAATTTTTTGAAGAGTTAAAAGCACTATGTGCGGTAGTGTTTTTTACCTTTATTTATGGAGTAGGGGTAAAGTGGTTTTTTGAAGCATCAAAAGAACCATTATATTCTATTGGGGTCCCTGGTATTTCTCAATTAATTAGAAATTCAATCATTACTTTTTCAGGTAAAGATCCAGGATATGTTTTTTTAGGAATTATGGTTTTTACCATAAATATTCCCGTTATTATATTGGGTTGGTTTGGCGTAAGTAAGAGATTTACCATTTATTCTTTGATTTCAGTAATAATTCAAACTACTTTACTTGGGTTTATTCCTAGAGTAGATTTTGGGATTACTGATAGTTTCACACTAGCAATCATGGGTGGCTTACTTACTGGAATTGGTGCTGGTGGAGCACTTAAGTTTGGCACATCAACAGCTGGTCTTGATATAATTGCCCAATATTTTTCTTTTAAAAAAGGAATTAGTGTTGGTTATGTTTCTTTAATTTTAAATGGAACTATTGCCCTACTTGGTGGAGTTATTGGTGGCTCATGGGCAATTACTGCCTATACAATAATGAGCATTATTATTGCCACAGTTACAGTTGATAAAATCCATACATCATATAATTTTTTAAAGATTCAAATAATTACCTCCATACCAGATATTGTTTATAATCATGTTTTAAAGGACATTTATCGTGGAGGAACATTACTTCCAGCAAAAGGAGCCTATTCAAAAAGTGATAAATCAATTTTATTAATCGTAATTTCAGCATATGAATTAGCTCCAATAAAGAAATTAATTTATGAAAGTGATCCAAGCGCTTTTGTGATAGTAGAACCAGTAAGACATGTTTATGGTAATTTCAAAAGAAAAACTATTGTGTAAACAAAAATATAAAAACGTTTAAAAAACTTGTAGTCGCTAAAAAATGTTTGACAAAGGGTTTTACTTATAGTAACATTATAGCGGTACATTTTTTAGAGCCATTTAGCCCTTATTAATTATTAAATAAGGAAAAGAGGTTTATTATGAGACAAACACAAATGTTAAGCGCCCACAACGTCGAAAGAAAATGGTATGTGGTTGATGCTTCAGGAAAAACACTTGGTCGTTTAGCGACACAAGTTGCATCTGTATTAAGAGGAAAACATAATCCTTTCTACACCCCTCATGTAGATTGTGGAGACTATGTAATCGTAGTAAATGCAGATAAAATCGTATTAACAGGAAACAAATGGGACGATAAGCTTTATTATCGTCATAGTGGATATCCTGGTGGGTTAAAGACAAGAACAGCCAAAGAAGTTATGGCAAAATTCCCTACAAGAATGGTTGAGAGTGCTGTTAAAGGAATGCTTCCTAAAACAACTTTAGGTAGAGCAATGTATAAAAAATTATTTGTTTATGCAGGTAGTGAACATCCTCATCAAGCACAAAAGCCAATTGTAATGGAGGTAGAATAAGATGGCAGTACAATATAAAGCAACAGGTAGAAGAAAGAAGAGTGTTGCGAGAGTTATTCTAACAACAGGAACTGGAAAATTCATTATCAACGGTAGAGAATTTGAAGAATATATTCCTAACCCTGCAACTCGTCTTGACGTTTTACAACCACTTGAATTAACAGAAAATGTTGGTAGATTCGATATTAAAGTTAATGTGTTCGGTGGTGGGATTACTGGTCAAGCTGGTGCAATTCGTCATGGAATTACTCGTGCATTATTAGAAGTAAACCCTGATTTAAGAAAAATCTTAAAACCTGCAGGATTAATTACTCGTGATTCACGCACTAAAGAACGTAAAAAGTACGGTCTTAAGAAAGCTCGTAAAGCAAGTCAGTTTTCAAAACGTTAATTTACGAATATGTTTAAAAAGAGATGCTTTAACACATCTCTTTTTTGTCGTGCTAATCATAATGAATACGCTTTTACTAAAAAAAACCTTTAAAGTTTACTTTAAAAATGTATAATAGTTATAGAAAAACTTATATTTAATGTTTATACCTAAAAGGAGGGAAGACATAGATTGTCTGATAAAATGAAAAAATACAATTTTACTTGTGAACAATACGCTAAACTAGATGAGAGTATCAAAAAACATAAAGAAAAACCAGGACCTTTGATGCCTGTATTACACGATGCTCAAGAAATTTTTGGTTGTATTCCAATTGAAGTGCAAAAAGTTATTAGTAACGCACTTGATGAAAGTATTTCTAAAATTAATGGAATAGTAACATTTTATTCCAGATTTTCGTTAGAACCTAAAGGTAAACACATTATTGGTGTTTGTTTAGGAACGGCATGTTATGTTAAAGGAAGCAAACAAATATTAGATACCGCAGAAGCGGAACTTAAAATTAAAGCGGGAGAAACTACAAAAGATGGTAACTTCACTTTAGAAGCGACTCGTTGTATTGGTGCTTGTGGGTTAGCTCCTGTTTATACTATTGGTGAAGAGGTACATGGAATTGCCGATGGAAAACACTTAATGAATGAAATAAGAGAACTTATAAAGGATGAGAAAAATGATTAGAACTAAAAAAGACTTAGAAAAAATTAGAGCTTCACATGTTTCTTTAATGAAAATGCGTGAAGGTAAGAAAAGATTTAGAATAGTTGTTTCATTAGGTGAAGAAAATATGCCCGCAAAAGAAACACTAAATGAATTTATTAAAGTATTAGATGAATTGAAAATTTATGATTGTGCAGTGTTTTTTGGTCCTAAGAGTTCTATAAGTGAAGCTCCAGTAGTAGAAATTCATGGAAAAAACACTTCAACAACTTATATTAATGTGACAAAAGATATCGTACCATTAATTGTAAAATCGCACATTGTAGGGGAAAAAGTCCTTGATACACATGTATATAAGGAGGAAAAATAAATGTTAAGAACACAGATAGTTATTTGTGGTGGTACTGGATGTTTATCTAGTAAAAGCCAACTAATTAAAGATGAATTTGATAAAGTCTTAAAAGAGTTTCATTTAGAAGATGAAGTTTATGTTTATATGAGTGGTTGTTTTGGTTTGTGTGAAAAAGGACCAGTCGTAATTGTTTATCCTGATCAAGTTTTTTATGTTCATATTACTAAAGATGATGTTTATGAAATAGTTGGTGAACATATTGTTAAAGGAAACATTGTTTCTAAATTAGAATACAAAGAAAAAGATGAAAACAATAAATATGTAAGAAAGACATTTGAAGAAATGACTTTCTACATGTCCCAACAAAGAATCGCTTTAAGAAACTGTGGAATTATTAGTCCTTATAGTATTTATGAATATATCGCAAGAGATGGTTATTTTGCCTTAGAAGATGTTTTATCAAACTATACTCCTGAGGAAGTAGTTGATACAATTATTAAATCAGGACTAAGAGGTCGTGGTGGCGGTGGTTTTTCAACTGGTTTAAAGTGGAAATTTACTGCAGCGAATAAAGGTGGAGTTAGTTATGTTGTTTGTAACGCTGATGAGGGAGATCCGGGTGCGTTTATGGATAGAGCGATTTTAGAAGGAGATCCACATTCAGTTATTGAAGCGATGATAATTAATGGTTATGCGGTTAGTAGCCATCAAGGTTATGTTTATATTAGAGCGGAATATCCACTAGCGATTAGACGTTTAGAAAACGCAATTAAAGATGCTTATAAACATGGTTTATTAGGGAAAAACATCTTTAACTCAGGATTTGATTTTGACTTAGAGGTTCGTTTAGGTGCAGGCGCGTTTGTTTGTGGAGAAGAAACAGCGTTAATCTCTTCTATTGAAGGAAATAGAGGAATGCCAAGAATTAAACCTCCATTTCCTGCGAGTGAAGGATTATGGGGAAGACCTACAGTTATTAATAACGTAGAAACATACGCAAATATTCCAATTATTATTAGAAAAGGTGCTGAGTGGTTTAGTAGTATTGGAACTGAAAAATCTAAAGGAACTAAAGTGTTTGCGATTGGTGGAAAAATCCAAAATACAGGTTTAATTGAAGTTCCTATGGGAACAACGTTAAAACATGTTATTTATGATATTGGTGGAGGAGTTCCTAAAAATAGAAAGTTTAAAGCTATTCAAACTGGTGGTCCATCAGGCGGTTGTTTAACAGAAAAAGATTTAGATACACCAATTGATTACGACACTTTAACTAATAAAGGCTCAATGATGGGTAGTGGTGGTTTAATCGTAATGGATGAAGATAACTGTATGGTTGACGTTGCGAAATTCTATATGGAATTTATTGTTGAAGAGTCTTGTGGTAAATGTACACCTTGTAGAGAAGGGACAAGACGTCTTTATGAGTTATTAGAAAAAATAACTGAAGGTAAAGGAACATTAGAAACATTAGCGGAACTTAAAAAGTTAGCGATTGACGTTAAAGATACATCATTATGTGGACTTGGACAATCAGCACCAAATCCAATTTTGTCAACGCTTGAAAACTTTTATGATGAGTATGTTGAACACGTGGTTGATAAAAAATGTCGTGCTGGAGTTTGTAAGTCATTAACTAAATTACTTATTACAGATGCTTGTATTGGTTGTACAAGATGTAAGCAAAATTGTCCTGTTGGCGCAATCAGTGGGGAAAGAAAAGAACTTCATTATATCGATCAAGAGGCATGTATTAAATGTAATATTTGTTTCACATCATGCCCAGTTAAAGCGATTGTCCACGTATAGGAGTTGATACTTATGAAAGATAAAATTAAAGTTACTATAGATAAAAAAGAAGTTTATGTAGATAAAGACTTAACAATTTTAGAGGCTGCCGAAATAGCTGGTGTAAATATTCCAAGATTATGCTTTTTAAAAGATATTTCTGAGACAAGTAGTTGTAGGATTTGTTCTGTAGAAGTAGAAGGAATGCACAATTTAAAGAACGCTTGTAGTTTTAAAGTGTTTGATGGAATGAAAGTAAGCACCAATTCAAAACGTGTTATTCAACAAATTAATGTTAACTTAGAATTAATTGCCGGTAATCACCAATTTGATTGTTGGGCATGTTTAAGAGAGAAAAATTGTGAATTATTAGATTTATTAAGAAGATTTAATATTGATAATCATTATAATATCGATAAAGAAATTAAAAAACGCGAATGGGTTATAAACGCGAGTGATTCAATAGTTTTTGACTCATCAAAATGTGTATTATGTGGACGTTGTGTTGATGCTTGTGAGTATTATACAGGTTTAGGAATCTTAAACTTTAATGAAAGAGGATTTTTTACTCACGTAGGTCCCGCTAACAAAGAAAACATTGAAAATAGTGGTTGTATTTACTGTGGAAAATGTATTCAAAGTTGTCCAACTGGTGCGATTAGCGAAAAGAATAATGTTAATGATGCCTTCAATTTATTAGATGGTGATTATTACACTGTTGCCCAAGTAGCTCCTGCTGTAAGAGCGGCACTTGGTGAAGAGTTTGGTTATCCAATGGGAACAAACGTTGAAGGAAAGATGTATCATGCTTTAAAACAATTAGGTTTTGATGATGTTGTTGATGTTACATTTGCGGCAGACTTAACAATAATGGAAGAAGGAACTGAACTTATTGAAAGATTGAATAAATATTTAGCTGGAGATAAAACTGCCTTGCCTTTATTTACTTCATGTTCACCTGGTTGGATTAGATATGTAGAAAGATATGCCCCTGAATATTTAAATAATATCTCAAGTTGTAAATCACCTCAACAAATGAATGGGGCAATCGTAAAAAACTATTATGCAGATAAATTAGGTATTCCAAAAGATCAAATTAAAGTTGTTTCAATAATGCCCTGTATCGCTAAAAAATATGAAGCAAATCGTCCTGAAATGGAAGTTGATGGAATTAGAGATGTTGATTTAGTTTTAACCACAAGAGAGTTAGCGAATTATATTCAACGTCACCAAATCGATTTTAGATTACTTAATCCAATTAAACTAGATTCTCCACTCGCAACTTATACTGGTGCGGGAGTAATCTTTGGTGCTAGTGGTGGAGTAATGGAAGCGGCACTTAGAACTGTTAAAGCATTACTAGAAAAAGAAGATAAACATACAGTTGATATCACAGAACCACGTGGTGTTGAAGATATTAAAGAAGCATCAATCGTGATTAATGGAATAGAACTTCATTTCGCGGTTGTTCACGGCGCAAAACACTTTAAAGAAATGTTTAGACGTATTAATGAAGGTAAAAAACAATATGCTTTTGTTGAATTTATGGGTTGTACTGGTGGCTGTGTTAATGGTGGCGGACAACCAATTGTAAAAGCGAAAGATTTTGAAAAGATTGACGTTAGAAAAGAACGTGCAAAAGCACTTTATCAAATTGATAAAGATATTAAAGTTAGAAGAAGTCATGAAAACCAAAGCGTGATAAAACTTTATAAAGAATTTTTAGGTCAACCTGGTAGTGAACTTGCCCACAAATTACTTCACACAACATATTCTAAAAAGGATATTTATTAATGAGAAAAATTATTATAACATTATTATTAGTATTTGGTTTTTCACTAATGGGCTGTAAGAAAAGTGAAAAACCAACACTACTTGTTCCTGCGGGTTCCCCATTAATTGCGGTAGCGGGAATGCTTGATGATGTTGATTATGAAGTTACCATAGGTCCAAGTCTACTTCCAAGTGAGTTTATTAAAGGAGAAAAAGACATTATAATTGCGCCAGTAATAATTGGGGCGAAACTTTACAATGTTGGTTCTTCTAAGTATAAACTTGCTGCGGTAATTGGTTTTTCTAATTTATATATTGTCTCAAGAACTCCACTAAATAGCATTAACGATTTAGACAATAAAAGTATGCTTGCTTTTGGTGAACAGGCAACGCCAGGAATAGTTTTAAAACAAGTTACTCAAGATATAAATTTAGATATTGAATGGGGGTCGGATATTAAAGAAATGATTGCACCTTTTAAAACAAAGCGTCACGATTATGTCTTAATTTCAGAACCAGCTTTAACAACTCTTAAAAACAGTTTAGAACAAGAAGTTTATGTAATGTCTTTAAAAGAATTATTTCTAGGTGAAATTATTCAAGTTGGAGTATTTATTAATCCTAACAGTGATAAAAACTTAACCAAAATATTAAATAAAATTAATAAAAATATTGAATATTTAAATGAAAATAACGTAGCTTATGCTAAAAAGATTATAAATGTTCATGAGCAATTAAAAGAATTTGGTGAAAAAACGATTTCTAGTTCAATTTTAAA
>JAAZKC010000159.1 GCA_012800005.1 Acholeplasmataceae bacterium
CATTAATTCAGGAATAATTAATGTTGGATGTGTATCATTAATGTGAAATAGCGCATACTCATGAAGGTTACTTAATGTGCCGTGTTCACGCTTATGTCTTCTTACAATCGCATTAACTCCAGCGGCTGAAAATAAGTATTGTTGTTTTAATCTTAAAATCTTACCTTCATCGGTTTCATCATTTGGATATAACATTTCACTAATTTGGCGAAGTTTCTTATGATATTGGAAAGTTCCCCCTCTATTAGTATATAAATCACTAGCCTCAACACTCCACAGTCTAAGTGTGTTAATTACACCATTTTGATAACCAACAATCGGCACATCATAAGGGACAGCTTTAACATATTCCGCATCTTTATGTTCAACTTTTAATTTGCCGTCTTCTACACCTATTTCAATATGTCCATAAAAGGGAATATCTACTGATTCTTCCGCTCTTCTAATTTCCCAAACATGAATATCTTTTAGCCAGTGATCTGGATATTCAACTTGATAACCATTTTCAATGGCTTGTTTAAAAAAGCCATAGCGATATCTAATACAATTACCATGAACAGGAATCTTTAAAGCCGCACTTGAATCCATGAAACAAGCCGCTAAGCGACCTAAACCACCATTTCCTAAGCCCGCATCTGATTCTTTATGTTCAATATCGTTAATATCTAAACCTAAATCTTTAAATGCTTCTTCAACTAAATCATAAACACCTAAACTCATTAAGTTATTAGTAATCATTCTTCCCATTAAAAATTCCATCGAAAAATAGTAAACTTTACGTTTACCTAATTGTTGTTTATTTGTCTTAATCCACTCTTGCGTAATACTCTTTTGTGTAAGTTCACCTAAGGCAATATATTGTTGGTAAGTATTTGACTCATTAAAAGGTATTGCATAAGTTGTTTCTACTTGTCTTTTAAAATGTTCTATAAATGTTTCTTTATCTTTAAAATAATTCATAATTATCACCCACGATATTATACCATAACCCACTTATGCAAATTACATTTCGGCATAAGTAACGGTTTTCATATTTATTTTTCTAATTTTAAAATAGTCACTGATAACGGTGAAACAAGCATTTTCACATACTGGTTTTGATTATGTCTTTTACCATCAAAAGTAAATAAAGGTAAACCATTGTATTGGTTACTTCCACCATATTCTAATTTATCACTATTCATTATTTCAACATATTTTCCTTTTTCTGGAACACCTAATTCATAGCCATGATAAGTATTAGGAGTCATATTTAAAACAACGACTAAATGGCTATTAAAACCATATCTTACAAAGGAAAATATTGATTGTTCTCTATTATTATGATCTAACCACATAAACCCGGTTGGGTCATGGTCTTTTTCATGAAGCGCTCCTTCACTTTTCACTAACCACAACATATCTCTTACAAACTTATTTGCGGTATCATGTGATTTATATCTAAATAAATGCCAGTCTAATGCTCTATTTACATCCCACTCCGCAAAATGAGCGAATTCTTGACCCATAAATAGTAATTTCTTACCTGGATGAGTCGCCCATAAACCAATTAAAGCACGATAATTTGCGAACTTTTGCCAGTAATCACCAGGCATTCTTGTAAGAAGTGTGCCTTTACCATGAACAACCTCATCATGAGAAAATGGTAAGATAAACTGTTCACTAAAAGCGTAAGTTAAGCCAAAGGTAATATCATCATGATGCCATTTTCTATAGATTGGATCACGTTTCATATATCTTAAGACATCGTTCATAAAGCCCATATTCCATTTGTAGTTAAAGCCTAACCCGCCCGCATCTACTGGTCTGGTTACTCCTTCATGCGCTGTTGAGTCTTCTGCCATTAATAACACACGGTCATCTTTTTTAAAGATTACTCTTGATAAATCTCTTAAAAACTCAATCGCGCCATGGTCAGTACCATTTCTTTTATCACCTAAAAAGTAAATTAAATTACTTACCGCATCAACTCTAAAACCATCAACATGAAAATATTCCATCCAAAATACCGCATTACTAATTAAAAATGATTTTGTAGTACCTTTAGATAAATCTAAGTTCGCCGTTCCCCAAACTTCATTTTCCCGCTTCCACTTCTCATCATGTTCATATAAAGGTGAACCATCAAAAAAGTATAACCCATGAGCGTCTCTACAAATATGTCCTGGTACCCAGTCAATAATTACCCCAAAGCCTTCTTGGTGTAATCTATCAATCATATACATTAAGTCTTTAGGTACACCATAACGGGAGGTTGCGGCATAATAACCTGTGCCTTGATAACCCCAGGAATCATCAAGGGGATGTTCATAGATAGGCATTAACTCAACATGAGTAAAGTTTTGTTCCTTAAGGTGTTTAATTAATTGTTCAACAATTTCATTAAACTTAAAAAACATGCCATACTTTCTTCTCCATGAACCTAAATGTAGTTCATAGACAATTAAAGGTTGGTTATATACGTGGCGTTTATTTTTAAACCATTCTTGGTCATTCCACTCATAACCATCAATATCATAAACTTTACTAGCTGTCCCAGGTCGTTCTTCTGCGAACGTTGCGTAAGGGTCAGCCTTATAAAGACCTTGAAAACCTGTGTCAATGTAATATTTATATTTAGCCCATTCTAAATTCCAAGGAATTGTAATACTCCAAATACCTTGACTATCAATCTTTGTAAGTTCATGGGCATGAATATTCCAATGATTAAAATCACCGACAACTGAAACTTTTTTTGCATTTGGGGCATAAACTGTAAACCTTGTAGAAATGATTTTTCCTTTCTTGTCTTTGTTTAAAAATGAACCAAAAATTCTTTTCGCATCATAAAGTTTTCCTTGATTGAAAAAATAAGCATCTTCGCTAGAAATTTTATACATTTCTTTCTTTGTCCTCCTCTATTATTTTTTTTAAAACTTCATAATTAAAACCTTTTCTAAGTAAGGAATTAATTATAAAATCAGTATTTTTATTCTTTCTTTTTAACGCTTCATAATGAGGTTTTATCGTCTCATACTCATTAAAATTATCTTTTAGGTATTTATCTATTAAAGGATTTATTTCCGCTATTTCATATCCTAAATTAACAAGTGTTCTAGTAATTGTTTCTTTAGTCTTTTTATAATTATCTTTTTTAACTCTCATCGCTAAAGATTTCACCTTAAATTCTAAGTTTTTATCGATATGATTTTTAAGTGTGTCTTCAATAATTTCTTCACTAATGCCTTTATTTTTAAGAAGTAATCTTAACTTATTTTTGCCATACTTATTTTCATAACGACTTACATAAGAACTCGCATACTCTCGATCATCTAAATAACCTTTTTTAAGAAATGACTTTACTAATTCATTTATTAATTCTTTTTTCGCATTTATGCCTTTTAAATAATTAACAAATTCATAAACACTTCTTGCCTTAGCAACATAAATAACCGCTCTTCTTTTAATGTAGGCAGTTTCATTTTCACTAATAATGTCTTTAAATTGTTTTAAAGTAATTGTTTGGTTTTTTCTTAATTTATGAGA
>JAAZKC010000160.1 GCA_012800005.1 Acholeplasmataceae bacterium
AAAAATTTAAAAAAGTAAAGAGTTGTCTTACCCATTTTTAAAAAACCCAAAAATAAGGACTGTTTTATACAATCCTTAAACTTATTTGGCTAATTCTTTTAGAGCCTTTATATTTTCAGTAATCACAATATTCATAAGTTTTCTAATTTCTTCCTGTTCTTTTATTTCTACACATTTACCAGAGTCGCATGATTTCTTTGTTTGTTTAAATTCTTTTTTCTTCTCTGTCAAAATAACACCCCTTAAGTATTTATAATAGAAACTGTTTCTAAAAGAATAGATTAGATAAAACCATTTCTATCTTAAATATTTAGTTTCAAGTCTGCTTCTCTATGTTATAGGTAGGTAAAAGGTTCATTTCTCATTTATTTTTCTTTTTATATTTTCTATTAAGAAGAACGATTCTAAAATCGCTTTAACTTACTATTTAAATAATTTTTGTTTCTCTATACTCTGTCAGTCAAAAAATCTTTTTCGACAACCTACTTTCAATCTGCATTTATTAAACATTTCTTAATAAATTCTTGATGGGATAAATCTGTTAGCACACAGGGTATCCTCGGTATATTAAATAATTTTGCTGTAATTAGCCGTGTAATTCCTGCAGTTAAAGAATATTTACCATTCACCAAGGGTTTAATTGCAACAGGATACTGAATCTCATGAGATTCTGCCACATTACGAAATAATGTTCCAAAATTTAAACTATTACAACTCAAATGAACATTCTCTGTAATTATTATATCATCAGGGTCAACATATATTAATTCATCTTTCGCTTTATTATACCAGTCAAAGTTTTTTTCTTTTTTTGTAAATTCCCAGAGTTTTTGTCTATTTAATATCTTTTCTAACTCTTTATTGCTATTGGTAATCAATATACCATTATCTTTAAAATTCTTACCGTTTTTTCTTTCCATAATATGCAGACTATTTTTGCTACAAAGTTGTATTTTTCTCGCATAACTTGCGTATCTGTGAACAATTCTGTTTCTGTTATCCTTATCTGTTACTTTGCTAAAATGTATTTTGTCCTCAAAGCATTTCACCAAACATGAAAGTTCAAACCATTCTTTTGCACATCTTATTACTGTCTTTCCATCCTCCTTTTTCCATAGGGTTAAATCCCACATCTTATATTTTTGATTATTAAAAACTTCCACTACAGAAATTTCATCGGTTGCTACGTCTATAAAAACATCTTGGTAACTCATGTCTATGCTTAACAAATATTTTAATGCATGTGTTATAGCCAGCAATTCAGCCTGTATAGACTTTCTACATTTTAAATTTGTATATGCAAGAATGTCATCTTTATCTGGAAAATTTATTAGGAAACTGATTCCTGCTTTATTTTTCTTAAAAGAACCATCCGTATATATTTTTATTTCTCTCATATGTTCATCTTGTCCCTCAAATAATAGTCAGTAAATAACTGCTTTATATTCTGAATTAATATCATAAGTGTTAAAAAACTTATTAATTAATTGATTAAAAACTAATCTTACCATGTTCCCGTCTTTATCTAATTTTTCTGCATTAATTTCAAAGAAACTTTTTTCCTGATTAATTGAAAAAAACTTGCCGTCTAAAATTTCATCAATAATCGGATAATTGTCTTTCTCGGAACAATTTATTATTCCATTAATATTACATAATAGTTGTCTCAGCCTAAAGTCTAAATTATTAAATTGTGTTTTCATCTGATTATGATATAATTTCCGTTCATTTTCTTTTATCTTTGTAATTGTATAGTCTGAATTCGAATAGGAATTTGCCATAAAATCTTTAACACTATCGTGTAAATCTATTTTTATTAGATTCTTATATTTATCTATCCCCTGAACCCAAGAACGAATAACTTCTTTTTCTTCTTTATACACATAAAACGGAATACCTATTAATTTACAGGTTAATAACTCTATGTCACTTTTATTAGTATTTTCATTATATGTATTTTGAAAAATCCCGTTTAAATTGCAAATTAGTTTTCTTTTTTCATACGATAAATTATTAAATTCCTTTATCACACTCTGGCAATCTATTTTCTTGTAAATCATAATTTGTAATTCCTTTCTCTTATTGAACTATTTAATAAAATAATA
>JAAZKC010000161.1 GCA_012800005.1 Acholeplasmataceae bacterium
ATCGCAATTGCGATAAACTTAGAAGGTCTGGCAGGTGGGGCAGCAGTTGTAGGCTGTTGTGTACAAATGTTAGGGTTTGCGGTAATGAGTAGAAAAGATAATAAGATTGGAACTATTATTGGGGTTGCGATAGGAACATCAATGTTACAATTTAAAAACGTTATTAAAAAGCCAATTATTTGGCTTCCGACAATCATAGTTTCTGCCGTGTTAGGACCAATATCCACCCTTTTGTTTAAAATGGAAACAAACGCTATTGGTGCGGGAATGGGCACAAGCGGACTTGTTGGTCAAATTGGAACATTTGCGGTAATGGGCTATAATATGAAGGCTTTTTTAATAGTTTTAGTTTTACAAATAATCTTACCAATTGTTTTAGTTTATACACTAGATTTAATATTTAGAAAGAAAGGTTTAATTGTTACTGGAGATTTAACAATTTAATCTTTTAAGGAGAAATACTCAAGAGGCTGAAGAGGCACGCTTGGAAAGCGTGTAGAGCTTAAAAGGCTGCGAGGGTTCAAATCCCTCTTTCTCCGCCATAAAAATAAGATATTTTTAAAATATTTAATCAATATTAAAAGGAGCGATAAAAATGAAATGTATCAGTTGTGGATTTGAATACACTTATGAAGAAGATGGTTTAGTTGTTTGTGCCGCATGTCAGTACAGGTGGAATCCAAATGAATTAAAAAAGAGTAATGAAAAAGTGTATCTAGATGCCTATGGAACACCACTAGAAGATGGTGATACAGTAATCGTTATTAAAGATTTAAAGGTTAAAGGATCTAGTAGCGTTGTTAAACAAGGTACAAAGGTAACTAATATTAAATTAGTTGACAGTGACCATGACATTGATTGTAGGATTCCCGGAATTGGTGCGATGAGTTTAAAAACTGAATTTGTTAAGAAAGCATAAAAGACTTTAAAAATCATTACGACATATTTTAATAAAATCATGCTATAATAAAACCAACAATAATACTTAAAATGAGTCATAAAAATAAAAAAGGGGAGATTATATGGGGCTAATTAAAAAAGTTTTAGGTACTGGAGCAACAAAAGAGGATGTTAAGGTGGCCAAAATAGAATTAAAAAAAGCAAAACTTGAAAAGAAAACGCAAAAAGAAAAAAACCTTGCAGAAAGCGCGGAAATTAGGGAACAAGAAAGAAAACAATCGGTTGATAACTATTTAGGTTTTATTAGACTTCATTTTAATAGAATAGAAAAAACCATTCTAACATTAAAAAATGATGCTGAAAAGATGAAAGAACAAATTCTTGTTAAAAGAAATAGCAATTTATCTTTTTCAGAAAAAAGAAAATTAAAAGAACTAGAATATGAATGTATAGATTCAATTAAATATTTATATTTATCAAAAGATTATTTAATGTTTTTAACAAAATTTGCAAGTGGAATTAATTTAAATGAGGAAGAAACATCACTTGTGATTAAGTTTACAAGATTTTTTGATGGGGTTAAAGTGATTGAAGTAGAAGAATATGATGAAGATGACGATGATGATTCTATTTTTGGCGAATTTAAAGATATGGCTAAAGAAATTGGTGAAGTGTTTTATAAACCTAAATCTTCTTCATCGAAACCTAAAAAACCTAAACCATTTTATTTTTCTGAATATCTTGATATTTATCATCGCGAAAAAGTTTATGCGCTTGAAATACCAGATGTAAATTATGCGCTTGAAATATTTAAAACAACTCTCGGAGTTGTAAGCGTTGATAACAAACCTCAACAAACCGAAGTTGAATCAAACCAAAGTTATACAAAATGTCCAAGTTGTAGCGCAGAAGTTTCTATAGAAGACAAATTTTGTCGTGAATGTGGAGAAAAAATGGAAGTTGCAAAACCAATGTTTTGTGGTCAATGTGGTAAAGCTTTAGAAATAGGGACTAAATTTTGTCCTAGTTGTGGACATAAAGTTAACTAACTATAAAAAAAATATAAATAATAAAAAAATGTTATTAATAAACTAAAAGAAACAAAAAAGTTTTTAAGCTTCCATACGAAAATTTCTGTATGGAAGTTTTTTAATGATTAAAAATGTTATTTTATTAAAAGAAAATTATCTTATTATAACTGAATTATTTAAGATAAATATCATATTATAGTAATGAATCATTATTTATTAAACA
>JAAZKC010000162.1 GCA_012800005.1 Acholeplasmataceae bacterium
CAACACTTCATGACTGAACTTGAATATCACGGATTAACTAAACGTAATTATTCCATTATTGTAAACGAGTCTTGGGGAGGCCGTGCCTTACCACTACTTGTTGAAACATTTGGAAAGATGAAAGATAATAAATTAGTTGGTGAGCCACTAACTATCGTTACTAAATTAACCAATGAAACTAGTGAAAAATTAAACCAACTTGCTAGTGATATCGCAAAATCTTTAAACTAATTAAGACATCTAATGATAATCTTTCATTGATATAACATTCTAAATTATATATAACATTACATTACAACAAAAAACCACTCGAAAAACTATTAACTTATCAACGTTTTTCGAGTGGGTTTTATTTTTATGATAATTTTCTAAAATAAAGTAAATATTCTCTTTTATTACTAATATTAATCAGGTGATCAATAATGAAGGAAGATTATAAAATAGAATATAAGCTAGAAATACCTAAGAAAACCAATGACCTAAAAGCGGAAATAGTTTCTTTTTTAAATAGTGGTGGTGGAACTATTCTTTTAGGTGTTGATGATAATGGCAAATTAATTAATGAAAAAATTAAAGAATATAAAAAGTGGGAAGAGACTTTGTCTAACTGGATTATTAATGCTTTTGAACCTAATGTTAATCACCTAATAAAGATCTATCCTAATGAAAGGCCTTTTAGAATAGAAGTTAAAAGTGGAGCTGATAAACCATATTTCTATAAAGATGGCGAGGGATTTAATTCAAAAGGTGTTTATCTTAGAGTTGGGAGTACTAAGAGAGTCGCAAGCTTTGAAGAAATTCAAAGACTTATATATAAATCAAGAACACATAAATTTGAAAGACTAGTATCGTTGAATCAAGATTTAACTTTTACTTATTCAACCAATATATTTAAAGAAAAAGGCTTAAACTTTGATTTATATGGTTTACAACTTTATACGCCTAATAAAGAGTTTAATAATGCCGCATTATATTTAAGCGACCAAAACCCAACCATTACCAAATTTGCAGTATTCCAAGGTATAACCGTAACTACTTTCTTGGATAAAAAAGAGTTTAGTGGTTCAATTTTAAAACAATTAGATGATGTGCTATATTTCGCTAATCTATCTAATAGAAAGAAAGTAGTAATTACTGGTAAACCTCAAAGAGATGAATACTTAGATTATCCTAAAAGAGCATTAAGAGAAGCGATAGTTAATTGTTATTGTCATAGAGATTGGACTTTAAGTGGAGATATTAAAATAGAGTTTTATGATGATAGAGTCAAATATTTTCTCCTGGAAGTCTTCCTGATGGACTTACATTAGAAAATATAAAAGAAGGTATGTCAGCTAAAAGAAATCCAATTATAGTAAATGCTTTGGATAAAGCTGGTTATATTGAAAATTATTCTACAGGAGTAAGAAGAATATTTGAAGATTATATAGGTTTTCATAAACAACCACATTTTAGCATTTCAGATAATGGAGTTATAGTTACACTTTATAATAGAAATTATGATGACACTCATAATGATGCCCAAAGTGATACCCAAAACATACAAAATGATACCCAAAGATGCGAAAATGATACCCAAAATATAAAAAATGACACTCAAAGTGAATTCGTTAAATTGACACCAATTAAAAGAAGAGACCAAATTTTAGATATAATTGCTAAAGAACCAACTGTAACATCTTCATTTCTAGCAGAAAAATTTTCTGTTTCTATAGTTACAATTAAAAGAGATATTGCAAAATTAACCAAAGAAGGACATATTAAATACGAGGGTAGTTCAAAATCCGGAAAATGGGTTGTTTTAAATTAGTTTAAGCATCTTATAAATCAAAAATATAAAAACTTAATAGAAACATTTCTTTTAATATCAATTAAATAATAAAACAACGGCTTTTTGAAGCCGTTATTTGGTGTTTTAATTATTCGACAATTTCTGGAATAACTAATTCTTTTTCTTCAGTTTTTTTCTCTTTTGGTTCTTCTTTATGAAGGTGTTTATTTACTTCATCAATAAATCTTTGAGGAGTCTCTGGGGAAA
>JAAZKC010000163.1 GCA_012800005.1 Acholeplasmataceae bacterium
AATTTTTACTGCTTCCCAATGTGCATATAATGTAATATCTTGAGGAAGATCTGTTGGAATAGTTGTATGTCCTCTATCTCCTGGTTTAAATGATAAATGCGTTCCCTCAGGAGCCCCTTCCCACTGATACTCATCATATAAGTACCATGATTTAAATTTATATCCCGTTCTTGTTGGAAGAAATAATACTTTACTATCTCCAACTTTAAAAAATAAATATTTTAATAATTCAGGATTTGTTTCAGGATCTCTTTGGTCTTCTGGATACTCTTCTAAATGTTTAAAATCCGCTGGTAGCGTTCCACCATTAACATCATAAGTAATAAGGTAATAACCTGTACCCCAATTCGCATATAAAACTATTGAACTTTCCCCAACAGTATCAACATCAAAATCCCATGGTTGAGTTTTTTGAAAATCTTTATACCACCCATCAAACTCATAACCAGGTCTTATTGGAATGATATTGGGTTTTTCAATTTTACTATTAGGTTCAACATTATAAAGTGAAGGAACTTGAGCATCATTACGGTATGTATAAAAGATTACCGTAACTGAATCATCATGTGTTTTTTTATCTTTACAACCAAAAGTAAGCAAAGTTAAACTTAAGGTTAGCATTATTAATAAAAGTTTTTTCATAATCTAGCTCCTTTCTTTTTCTTGCTCTTTGTATTCTTTTTTCATCTCTTCAAATTCTTTATCATTTACATAAACAAAATGACCTTCAACAATTTCTCTTAACGACGGTTTATCAAAACGATAATCGTGCATTCTTGGATTATAATGAAGTCGTTTGCGGTCTTTTTCATAATCCGGGTCTGGAACCGGAATTGCTGATAATAATGATTTAGTATATGGATGAAGTGGATGTCTAAATAATTCTTCAGACTCTGCTAACTCCATAATTTTACCATTATACATAACCGCAATTCTATCACAAAAAAATCTAACAACTGATAAATCATGCGCAATAAATAAAATTGTTAAGTCTAATTTCTTTTTTAAATCTTGAAGTAAGTTAATTACTTGTGCTTGAATAGAAACGTCAAGTGCGGAAATTGGTTCATCCGCAATAATAAAGTTAGGTTCCATAATTAACGCTCTTGCAACACCAATTCTTTGGCGTTGCCCACCACTAAACTCATGAGGATAGCGCATTGCGTGGTCTTTAGAAAGTCCAACTAATTCTAAAACTTCTTCTACTCTTTTAGTGATTTCTTCATTAGTATGTTTTTTGCCAATAATTAACCCTTCACCAACAATTTCTCTTACAGTCATTCTTGGGTTTAAAGATGAAATTGGGTCTTGGAAAATCATTTGCATCTTTTGAGACATTAATAAAGCTTCTTTAGATTTATTAATTCTTCTTGCCGCAACAATTTTTGCTTTTAATTCTTTAATTTCTTCTTTAGCCTTAAGTTTTAACTCTTCAACTTTAGTTTTTCTTTCTTGTTGTTGTTCTTCTGTACAAATATCTTCAGGAATTTCACTAATTAAATTGGCCGCTTTTTCTTTAGCTTGTTCTATTTTTAATTTAATTTCTGTTTTTGAAGTTTCAAAGTTTTCTTTTAATTCTAATAATGAGGCATTTATTTTTTCATGATTTGGTTCTTCTAAGTTTTTTAAATCTTTTTTATATTGTAAATTAACTTTATTAATGGAATTTCTTCTTTTTTCTCTAATATCTCTAAACTTTTCTTTCGCCTCTTCACGAGAAATAATCGCCTTTTTCCCATCTTCAATTAAAGGAAGAAAATAATCGTGAAGTGCTTTTAATCCCTCAGCATATTCAATCTTTAAATCACTAATACGTTGTTCTTTATCTTCTTTAACTAATGCCGCTGATTCTTTTAAACCAATTAATTTATTTTTATATTTATTTTTTTCAATCGCCAATTCATTTTTATAAAGCGTTTCAACTTGATTAATTCTTAATTTCTTAATTTTACCTTTAGCAATATTATAAGTATACTTAACATTTTCAAGATCAAGTTTATGTTTCTCGCCTAATTTAAATTTAGTTTTTCGATAATCGATAATTGGTTGTTCAATTGCTGCTTTTTTATTTTTATATTCAAAATTTTGTTTTGCTAATTCGTGTTCTAATTCAGCGATTTCACGTTTTTTTACTTGGTTAATATTATAAATTTGACGCTTTTTTTCATCAAACTGAATAATATCATATTTTAATTTTCGTTTAACCCTTTTAATTTCTTCAACGTGTTCACTAACACCGGCACCAATTTTAATATTATTTAACGTTACCGTTCCCGCAGTTGGATTGTAAAGTTTAATAATTGTTCTTCCTGTTGTAGTTTTTCCACAACCAGATTCACCAACCAAACCAAAAACTTCCCTTTTGTAAATATCAAAAGTGAGATTATCAACAGCGGGAATAGTTAATTTGTTTCTACCTACTCCTAAATAAAAATATTTTTTCAAATTTTTAACTTCTAATATTTTTGTGTTATAATCAATGTTTTTGTGTTTTTTTCCGACATTAGCCATTATTTAAACACCCTTCCTCTCTCTTTCTTCAAGCGAAGAACAGCATCAGGTGGCGTTACTTTTGGTGCATCTGGGTGTAATAACCAAGTTGCTGCATAATGAGTATCGCTAACTTTAAAGTAAGGTGGTTCTTCTTCAAAATCTATTTCTAATGCATATTTATTTCTCACTGCGAAAGCGTCACCTTTTGGTGGAAAAATCATATTAGGTGGTGTTCCATCAATCGCATCTAGCTTTTCTGAGGTTGCTAAATTAGGCATTGAAGCTAAAAGCGCCCATGTATATGGATGTTGCGGATTATAAAATACTTCTTCCGCTGTTCCAATTTCAACAATTTTACCCGCATACATAACAGCGATTCTATCAGCCATATTTGCCACAACTCCTAAATCATGCGTAATAAAAATTACCGACAAGTTGCGTTCTTTCTTTAACTCTTTAATTAATTCTAATATTTGACCTTGAATTGTCACATCTAATGCAGTTGTTGGCTCATCACAAATTAAAATCTCCGCATTATTCGCAAGCGCAATCGAAATTACTATTCTTTGTCTCATACCACCAGAAAATTGGAATGGAAATTGACGATAACGTTTTTCCGCATCAGGAATACCAACTAATTCCATTAATTCAATGGCTCTTTTTTTAGCCATATCTTTAGGCATTTTTAATTTAAACTTTAATGCTTCAGCTATTTGATCACCAACACGCATAATTGGATTAAGGGAGCTCATTGGATCTTGGAAAATCATGGAAATTTTATTTCCGCGAATTTCATGCATCATTTTTTCAGGAATTTGTAAAATATCTCTTCCTTGATACATAATAGAACCATCTTCTAAAATTGAGTTTCCCGCAAGAAGACCCATAATTGCTTTAGAAGTAACACTTTTACCTGAACCTGATTCACCAACAATAGCTAAAGTTTCACCTTTATATAAATTAAAAGATACTCCTCTAATCGCCTTTAATATTCCATATTGAGTTTTAAAAGAAATTCTTAAATCTTTAACTTCTAATAACTTTTCTTTCTGTTTCATTATTCAACACCTCTTAATGATGGATTAAATGCGTCACGTAAACCATTACCAAACAAGTTAAAGGAAATCATTAATGTCGCAATATATAATGAAGGGAATATTATTAAATGAGGAAACTCCTTCATGTTATTTTGACCTTGTTGAATAAGCATTCCAACACTAGTTGCGTTTGAATATTTAATAATATTTAAAAATGCATATGTCGATTCCGTAAAAACAAAGCTTGGAATCGCTAACGCCATACCAGTAATAATAAGCCCTAAAGTGTTGGGAAAAATGTGTTTAAACATAATCCGTCTATCTGAAGCACCTAATGTTCGTGCCGCTAAAACATATTCTCTATTTTTAAACCTATAAAACTGTAATCTACCCGTTCCGTATGGCCCAATCCATCCGGTTGCGGTAAATGCTACCACGATAACCCACATACTATTTCCAAATCTTAATGTCAACAACATTAATAATGATAAAAACGGAATTGATAAAATAATCTCTACTAAACGGTCAAATAATAAGTCTAATACTCCACCATAATAACCAACTATTGCCCCAATAGTTAAGCCAATTGTATAGTTAATAATTAAAACAGAAACCGCCATAATTAAAGATATTCTAGCACCCTTCCAAATTTCCAAAAATAAGTCTTCACCCTCACCATTAGTTCCCCACCAAAAATATGTATCATCTGGGGTTTGGTCTAAAGCAACTTTAAATTGGTCATATCTAACGCGATATTCATATCTTATTTCACCAGTTTTTGAGTCTACTTCACTATTTATCGCAATAATATCAATAATATAGTTTTTCTTAAGATATTCTTGAAATCTTGCTTCGTTAATTACTTGTGTAATTCCCGCTAATGGATCTCTACCTTGAGAAGCGGTTTGATAATATGTTGGTGGCATATATGATCTTTCAAAGTTTTTCAGTTTATAATCATCTACTTTAACAGTAAGCTCTGTCATATTAGCATAAATACCATCATTATCTGGATCATCATCTAATAATTCTTTTGGCATTCCAGAAATAATTACATCTTTTCCAAACTCCGATTTTGCCATCGCAACTAAAAATCTTTTTCCTCTAGTTACTGTACGTGTCCCATCAAAAATTCCCAACTTTTCCAAGCCAGGTATTTTTGGTGCTAAATTATCAAGTTTTTGAGCTTCTGCTTTTTTTCTTTGTGGTAAATCATAAACTTTCATATGTGGTCCAAAAATCACAAAAAACATAACGATACAAATTATCACAAAAGCCGTTAAAGATGCTTTATTCTTTTTAAATCTATTCCATGAATCTTGGTAATAACCAATTTCTTTTGTTTCAAAAGGTTGGTCTGTTATTTTTTCTTTTTCTGTATGTCTTAAGACTAATTTACTTTTATCTATTTTTCTCATGATGCAATCTTCCCACTTCCAACTCTAACTCTTGGATCAAAGAATGTTAATGATATATCCGATAAAATTGAGGCAATTAAACCAACAAACTGAGAAAATGTTGTTCCTAACATTACCATCGCAAAGTCCCTACTATTAAAGGCCGCAAGGAAAAGGCCTCCAGTTCCATTTACTCTAAATATTTGTTCAACAATAACACTTCCACTAATTACCCCAATAACCCCAATAATCATTCCTGGTAAAAATGGAGCAATCGCATTTTTAAGGGCATGACGGAAGGTTGCTTGTGTGCGGGTTAACCCTTTTGATTGAGCTAATAAAATATAGTCTTGTGTTAGTTGTTCAGTTAATTCAGCACGAACTGTTCTTGCAGAACCTGGTATGCTAACTATTGTAATTAACGTAATTGGCATGATATAAGTGCTAACTCCATACCAAAAGCCCTTTTCGGCAATCTCCATGGGGGCGGCAATTTTATAATCTGGCGCCCATCCTAATTTATAATAAAAAATATACTGTGCAACTACATAAGTTACAAATGTGGGCACTGAAATAAAGACGATTATCCCCACAGAAATAATATGGTCAATCGCCCGGTTTTTATACAAGGCAGCCAACACTCCAACTGATATCGCAATAGGAATAGATAATATATAAGGAACTATATTAACCTTAACAGTTGCTGGAATACGTCCAAAATAAACAGCCGAAACATCTCTTGCGTAGTCTTTAGAATACCCAAAAGAGCCTGTTTTAAAAATATTTCTAACCCAATATGCGAATTGCACCGGAATTGGCTTATCCCAACCTTCTTTTTTGACTAGTTCTTCATAATATGTGTTGTCAGATCCTATTGGAGGTTCTTGGTTATCTGGAATTAACCTAAGGAAAGTAAAATATAAAAACACTCCTATTACAAATGTAATAACCATTAATCCCATTCTTTTTGCCAAATATTTTAACATATAATTATCATCTCCTAATACTTTAAAACTTCTTTTAAGCAAATGAAAAAATATCTTTAATTCATTTACTATAAGTATTTTTTAATCTAACTATTAAAATTTAACAGTTTAATTTTAATAAATTTTTAAATCCTTTATAATGCTAGTTATTTTTTGTTTAATAGAAAATTCTATCATAGGTTTTATCATATTTTTAAGTTGTGTTACAACTTATTTCCTGTAGGTATAATAGTAACAAAATTAATGTTAATAATTTAAATAGAATTCTCTAGTAAACAAAAATAATAAAAGTGTCACCACTTTATTTTTTTAATAAAATGATTATATGATAGAACAAGCCCAAGCTTTTACGCCTGGGCTTGCCAGTCATATCATTTAACTAGTTTTAATTTTATATTAAATTACTTAACTAATTATTGGAAATCAGGGTCTGTGTTTAGATATCTATATTTATTAGCACCCCAACCGAATGCTGTTGAATATTCAGGCCATTCAATAGTAACTTTTTCTGCATAAAGTGTTGCACTTGCAGAACCACCAGTAGGAATATGAGTTACATGATTATAGAATATTTCTAATAATTTTGTCGCAATACTCCAACCGTCATTAGCTGCTCCCGCAAATGGTTCTTCTGCACTACCGTCGTATACTGAGTCATTGTTTAAGAAATAGTAATAAACAATATCTGAAACCTTAACTTTTAATACTCCTGCTTCTTTAACTACATTACCTTCTTCATCAACTTCTTCTTTTAACCACTCTAACATTTGAATATGTCCTGATAATTCTTTAGTTTGTAAGTGTTCTTCTCCTAATTCGATTAAATAATCATAAGTTGCTTGTAATTCAACTTCAACTATATCATCCATATAAGAAGCTGTGGTCATTTCACCAGTATCTGGATCAGTAGTAAATGGTTGTGATAAACCTAAGTTAGCACCACCTAATCTAGCACCAACGAAACTGATTGCACCCATTTGCCACCAAACACCTAGAGAACCACCAAATCCAATACCACCAATTGTCATATCGAATTCCCAGTTTTTAGAAACAAGCGATCTTTGTTCTTTCGCTAGTGAATGAACATCAATAGTAATTCTGTCAGAACCAAATAAGTCTTCATAAACTGCTTTAACTCTATTAGCGTTTGCTTTAGCGATATCGCTGTCTGGAGAAATTAATTTAATAACAACTGGTCCTGTATTACCTGCTTCAATCCAATCAGCATAAGCTTCATCAAATAATGCTTGCGCTCTAGTAGGTAAATAACCATAACTTTCTGCTGGAACACCTAGTTTTTCTAATAAAGCTAAGTATTGTGGTGAAGATGTATAGAACATAGGGTCTTGAATGTACATCTTAATATTAGATGGAACTGGTATAAATGATGGAAGGTTAGGAATGTCATAGTTAGCATTATAGTCTACTCTGTCAAATCCATATAATAATGCTTGTCTAAATCTAACGTCTTGCATTATTTTTGCAGGCTTAAATGTACTATTTTCATTTCTTGGAGGGGCAGTATTAATAGTTAAAAACATAGGGAAACCTGTAAAGTCTCTAAAAATGTTTTTTCTTTCCGCATATTTTTTATAAGTAACTGCGTTTAATTCAATAACGTCAATACGGTTTTCTTCAAATAAATTTAACGCTTCATCTGGTGATGCAACTAAATTATATTCAATACTCTTATAGTTTATTGTACCTTTTAATACGTAATCATAGTTTTTGTTGAAAACAAGTTTTAAGTCTTCATCCCAGTCTTTTAAGACATATGGTCCATATGAAACATAAGGAGTAGTTGGTGTACCATAAGTAGATTGACCTGCGTCATCTAATGATGCAGCATATTTTTCTGGGTGAATTAAGTTAACATTACCAAAACTAATTGCACCTGATTGTGTTACTGGCTCGCTAAATATAACTTTGAATGTGTAATCGTCAATAACTTTAATTCCTACTTCTTCCCAACTAACTTCAGCTGGTTCATAAACATTATGACCTTCACTATCTTTAACAGGATTACCTGTTTCATCTAACTTCAATCTTGATTGGCTAAAATATTCAAAAGCGTTTAAGATTGGACGACCATTTGTATTTTGATCTGTCTTATACATAATGTTCGCACGATAGTTATTTTGTTTTTTGTCAAGATATTGCTTAATAGTATACTCAAATACACGCGCGTTTACAGCTCTACCATCTTGGAACTTAATATCATCTCTAAATTTATAAGTCCATTCAGTAGATGTATTTTGGTTAGCAGCAGTACGGTCATACTTGCCGTTTTCATCAAGCATTTGGTCTCCTTCTTTGTTTCTAGGATATTCTGCAGCCGCAACTAAAATAAAATGATAGTCAAGGGCTTCTGCTGAAAATTCACCAGCTTTAATCTTAGAGAAATCGCCAGGAAAATCTGCAACGCCATCAGCAATCGCTTTATCCCAGTCAACTTCTGTTGAAAACATAGGAGTTGACATGTTAGAAATTAATGAGTCTTCTAAACTGTTTTCATAAGTAAGTGGGTTCAAAATCATTCTTGCTTGTTTTGTAATGCTTGAACGATATGTTTCATTTTCTGACCAAGTTACTTCGTCTGATTTAATTGGCTCCCAATATGCATATAACGCTAAGTTTTCATTAGCAACAAGTGGGAATTTGACCGCTTCTGGCTCTAGCCAAGTTAAACCTTTTTTAGTTTTAAACCATCCACAGAATTTGAATCCATCTTTTGTAGGGGGTGTTGGTGCTTGAACTTCAGTACCAGGTATTACAACCGCCGATTCAATAGTTGCGCTTGTTTTCGTATTAAACGTTACAACTACATCTCTAACCCATACAGCGTGTACTGTAACATCTGCTTCAATTGGTTTATCAAATGGGAAAGTTTTTTTACCTTCTGCATCTGCATACCAACCAACAAATGACCATGTACCATCAGCATCCGCCGCTTTTGTAGGATCATTTTCTGGACGTTCTAATAAGTCGCCGCTTTTAACTTTTTGTTCAGCTACTTCACTACCGCCATGTGTATCAAATGTAACTGTATAAGTTTTTTTACCACACGCAGCTAGAAGTACTACGGCAAAGAACGTTAATAATAATGTTGTGATTCTTTTCATTTTTTTTCTCTCCTTTTTTTTATTTCGAACTATAAATTAATATATAGTTTCATTGATTTTACTACAAATTTGCGTTTCAGTCAACTATTTTTATTGAATTTTAACAATTTGAAACCGTTTGTTTTACTTTATTATTTTTTATAATGAGCATTTAAAATCTCTAATAATGTCACTTCATCATAAAATTGACTGTATGTAATTTCATAATCTGGGGTAATTCCATCTTCATTTATATGATATTCATAAGGGTCAGCATCAGTACCTAAACCTGTACGATATCCATTCATTGAGTTACCACTCATTGTAAAGGCGCTACCATTAGGTAATAAAACCGGCGTAATTGAGCTTGTTCCACCACCAGTGGTCATTCCAATAATTGGTCCTAATTCATTTTCTTTAAAAATTGTCGCTAAACTATTTCCAGCACTATATGTTAATGGTGATGTTAATAGTGACCATTTAATTGGTGGATAAGTTTTCAGCCCAGTTATCTTAATATATGAAGTTGATTTAGAGCCTGTATGTGCGGATAAGCGAGTTGTTTTAAAAGGTTCACTAGTAATAAACCCAACCACTCTATATAACGCACCTACATTACCACCAGTATTCCAGGTAATATCTAAAGTAATATGAGTTACTCCGGGTTGTTCTACAAATATCTTATCTAACGTAAACTCTAGGAAAACCGCGCTATCACTATAAATACGTTTTTCCGCTTCCGCATAAAATGGCCAAGACATTTCATAACTTTCTGGCACTTTATCCATTAATCCTAAATAAAATACTTCATGTTCTTCATTATAATCTACAATAACCATATATGGTTTGCCAGAAATTTCTTTTGTATAATAACCTGTTTCTTTATCAGCGTCTTCACCTTCTTCAAAATGATAATTAAAACCTGCGTCAACCAATGCTTGTTTATATGTTTCTAAATAGGTAGGTAAAACACCTCTTATAATAACTTCCATTTTTCTATTTTCATGATCACTTGTATTATAGAAAAAGAATTTGTTTCCTTCAGTGATTGCTGGTATTAGTACTTCTTCAACTTTCATAATCTTATCAACAAATCCTTGTTCATAAGTAAAGCTTTCCTCAATATCTTGTGTTTTGAAACTATCTAAAATAATTACTGCGTGAGTATCATCTAAAAACCAATATTTAGGTCTTGTTTTAGAGTTTGCTGCCCAAGCATTTTTTGCTAAATCCGGATCTCTTCCCCACTTCGCTTCTATTACATCATTTACCGCAGAAAATCCATTCATATACCACGAATTAAATCTTGGTCCATAGTTTCCCAAACTATCAGTTGGATATGTATAACTTAATTTACTGTAATAAGATGCATAACCATAACTTGTATGTGGTTCATCAATTACCTTTAAAAGTAAGTTGCCTAAACCATTTTCATAAACTATTGGTGTTAAACTTAATAAGCTAGAAGCGTTTTGTGAGAGTATTGGATAAAAACTTTCAATTTCAAAATATTCTTTTAATCTGTAAAAATTGTCTAAGAAAAACGCTAGTGAATTAAAATTATGAATAACTAAATCAACTGGAAATGATGTTTCATTCGCTGTCGCTGTTTTCATTTTGTTGTATTCTAATGTTCCTTTTTCAGGTAAAGAGAAAATTCCATATAATTTATCTCCATTGTAATAAACATTAAAATAGCTGTTTCCTGCAAATAATTGGTTTGTTAAGCTAAATGGTAATAAAATTTCACCACCATGATAAACTATTTCCAAATTATGTTTTGTTAAATCGTAAACTAAATCTGTTCCATCAACACTACTTTCACCAACATAATCTCTTAAATACTCAATATGTCTACCATAATTTGTTTCAGTAGAATAAACATATGCCCAATAAAAACCTGGGTCTGGTGTAGTTATTGTTTGATTAACTGAATCAATTACACAAGTCAAATCATATGTATAATCTTCATCTTCGTCATAATACTGATAAAATATTGTTAAAACACCTTCTTCTTGTGTAAATGTAATAACTGTTTCAGGATCAATAAATCCTTCGATTAAATTAAAAAAGTTTTCTACATTAACATAAGGAATTGAACCATTTTCTTCAAACCATAAATCAAGCGTTCCATCACTTATTTCATATTCAGTAGTTAAATTTTCAAATTCAAAAGTTCTCTTTTCATGCAATAAAACTGGGCTAATTACATCAATAGGTACTTCAAATTCATACTCGACTTTTTCGCCACCTAATCTAAATGTCGCACCAATTACTCCGATAAACGGTTCCGCACCAGGTAATAAAGGCAACACAACACCTGAATTAGAAATATAAGGAGTTTGGGTCCTCCAAGTAATTTTACTTTTGTTTATAGGTCCAGTAGTTACTGTATTAATTTGTGTTTCATCAATAACAAAACTTTCTAATATTGCTTGATAGTCTTCTTCAATCTTTTCCAAAGCCGTTAGTTCTACTGGAGTCCAAAACGCCTGTAACGTGATATTTTCAGTAATTGATATGTTAAAATCAAACTCTTCATTTTCATCAGTTAAATACCAATATTCAAAATTAAAGCCTTTTTTTGTCGGATTTTTAGGTTTACTTACCTTTCCATCTTTAGTTAGTTCAAAAGATGGAACTTCACTTCCGCCTAATGAATCAAACGTGACTACAACTTTAATAACCGGTTTTTCTTCTTCATGTTCAGGTGTTTTTTTATCACAACTAACTAATCCAAAACCAATAATAAGCATCATTAATAAAACGCCTATTTTTCTAAATATTTTTTTCATAATTACTTTTCCTTTCTTTTAATGTCTATATTTTACTCATTATTAGTTAAATGTCAAGCATGCACACGCGCGCGTGTTCAATTAAATATCGTTTAAAGAAAAAGCCCCCACATTTTAAACATGTGGAGGCAATTTATCTTAACAACTTATTAATATTCGTAGTTTGAATAATCCATATCACGCATTCTAACGTACATATTCCATCTGTTTTTCGCATCTTTTAAGTTCGCTTGTAAAAGTGTTTCTGCGTTTTCAGGATTAATCTTCGATAACTGAGCGTATCTTGCTTCACTTAATAAGTATTCATGGTATTTATCCCAAACTGGTTCTTTAGAGTCAAGTTGAAGTGGATTTTTACCATCTTTTAATAATCTAGGGTCGTATCTAAATGTTGGCCAATATCCACATTCAGTTGCTAATTTAGCTTGTGAATAACTTCTTGTTAAACCACCCTTAATTCCATGTTCAATACATGGTGAGTATGCAATTATTAATGATGGCCCATCATAACTTTCCGCTTCTCTTAACGCTCTAATAACTTGTGCAGGGCTTGCACCATGAGATATTTGTGCAACATACACATGACCATAACTCATTGCGATTGCTGCTAAGTCTTTTTTCTTAGTTGGCTTACCAGCTGCGGCAAATTTCGCAATTGAACCCATAGGTGCCGCTTTAGAAGATTGACCTCCCGTATTAGAATAAACTTCTGTGTCTAATACTAAAATATTAACATCTTCATTATTCGCAATAACATGATCAATACCACCATAACCAATGTCATATGCCCAGCCGTCTCCACCAAAAATCCACTGTGAAACTTTCACAAAGTAATCTTTTAAGCCTAACAATTCTTTGGCGTATGGTGCTTTAACCTTCTTAAGTTCAGTAATTAATTTAGGTCTTAATTCTAATGTCTTATCGCCATCATTACGGTTTTCTAACCATTCCGTAACTAAACCTTTTAAGCTTTCAGGCATTTCTTCTTTATGAGTTACCATTATATTTTGAATCCTATCTCTGGCTGTTTCATAACCAATTCTCATTCCAAATCCAAATTCTGCGTTATCTTCAAATAAAGAGTTCGCCCAAGCTGGACCACTTCCATTAGGTAGTGTTGTATATGGAGATGTTGGAAATGAACCACCATAAATTGATGAACAGCCGGTTGCGTTTGCCACTAACATTCTTTCTCCAAATAATTGGGTAACAGCTTTAATATAAGGCGTTTCACCACAACCAGCACATGCTCCACTAAATTCAAATAATGGTTTATTAAAGTTAACATTTTTAACATTATTATTTCCAATATTTTTATAAGTTACTTCATTAAAGAAATAATCAGCACTTGCTTGTGAGCCTTTTTCTAACTCATCATGAGAAGGAACCATTTGTAGTGCTTTGTTAGGGGCAGGGCATGCCTCAACACACACTCCACATTCTGTACAGTCTAAGACAGATACTTGAATAGTATATTTATATTCAGCTAAGTCTCTACCTCTAGCTTGAACCATTTTGGCATTTTCAGGAGCACCACTTACTTCTTTTTCATCTGCTAAGAAAGCTCTAATAACTGCGTGTGGACACGCAAATACACATTGATTACATTGAATACAGTTTTCGCTTAACCACTCTGGAACATAGTTTGCAACACCACGTTTTTCATACGCTGCTGTTCCTTGTGGAATATGACCATCTTCATATTCTAAAAACGCACTAACTGGAAGCGTGTCGCCTTGTAAACTATTTACAACGTCCGCAATTTTAGTAACAAAATCAGGTCTATCAGCTTTAACTTCTACTTCGGCTTTTAAGTTTAACCATTCTTTCTTAACTGGAACTTCAACAATATGATCTCCACCAACATCAATTGCATCATAGTTCATCTTAACAACAGCCTCACCACGACGTCCATAAGATGCTTTGGCATATTCTTTCATTAATTGTTTTGCTCTATCAAAAGGCATTAATTGTTCGTTAAGTTTAAAGAATGCACTTTGCATAATTGTATTTGTCCTTCTTCCAAGACCGATATTATATGCTAAATCAGCTGCGTTAATAATATAGAATTTAACTTCTTTTTCAGCTAATTGGCGTTTGACTTTATTTGGTAAGAAAGCCTCTAACTCTTCTAAAGGAGTTTGAGTGTTAAGTAAGAATCTTCCACCCTTTCTAATTCCTTTAAGCATATCAAACTTTCTTAAATAACTATCATTTGAACAACTAATAAAATGAGGGTTATTAACAAGGTATGTTGATTTAATCACATGTGGTGAAAATCTTACGTGCATTCTTGTTGTCCCACCAGCTTTTTTAGAGTCATATGATGCATATGCTTGAGAATAAAGACTTGTATTATCACCAATAATCTTAACAATATTCTTACTTGCACCAACAGTACCATCACTACCTAAACCATAGAAAATAATTTCTGTCATATCATCAGCAGTAACATCAATCTCTTCACTCATATCAAGTGATGTATGAGTAACGTCATCATGAATCCCTACTGTAAAGCGGTCTTTTTGTTCCCCTTTTAAGTTTTTAAAGACTGCGTTAATCATATTAGGTGTTGTATCTTTACTTGATAAACCATAAATACCACCAATAATTAAAGGTTTAACTTTTTCATCATAGTAAATTGCTTTAACGTCTAAATAAAGCGGTTCACCAGTGCTACCTTGTTCAATAGTTCTATCTAAAACACTAATACGTTTAACGGTTTTAGGCATTTCACTTAAGAAATGTTCTTTAGAGAATGGTCTATATAAATGAACTGATAAAATTCCAACCTTTTCTCCTTTTTTATTTAAATAATCAATTGTTTCTTTACTTGCTTCAACAGCTGAACCCATCGCAACAATTACATCTGTTGCTTCAGGATGCCCATAATAAACAAATGGTTTATAAGTTCTTCCTGTTTCTTTAGAAATTTCTTTCATATATTCCGCAACAATACTAGGAACTTTCGCATAATGTGATGCTTGAAGAGTTCTAGTTTGAAAATAAACGTCATCGTTTTGAGCTGTACCTCTTGTCTTAGGTCTTAAAGGATTCATTGAGTTATCTCTAAATCTTTGAATTGCTTCTTTGTCTAATAGTCTATCAAAAACTTCATAGTCTAATACTTCAATAGTATTAACTTCATGAGATGTTCTAAAACCATCAAAGAAGTGTAAGAAAGGAATGCTTGATTTAATCGCTGCTAAGTGTGCAACTCCCGCTAAATCCATTACTTCTTGAACAGAATTGCTTGCTAAAATCGCAAATCCTGTTTGTCTTGCTGCCATTACATCTTGGTGATCTCCAAAAATTGATAGTGCTTGTGAAGCAATACTTCTTGCTGCAACATGGATAACACCTGGAAGTAATTGACCAGATATTTTATACATATTAGGCAATTTTAATAATAATCCTTGGCTCGCTGTAAATGTTGTTGTTAATAATCCAGACTGCAAAGATCCGTGGACCGCGCCTACCGCTCCTGCTTCTGATTGCATTTCTACGACCTTAACAGGCATTCCAAATAAGTTTTTCTTTCCTTGGCTTGCCCATAAATCCACGAATTGTGGAATTGGCGAAGAAGGTGTAATCGGATAAATCCCAGCCACTTCAGTAAAGGCATATGCCGCATAAGCACACGCTTTATTACCATCCATTGACTGAATTAATTTTTTCTTTTCTGTCATACTTTTAATTCCTCCTTAAAGTTTCTACGCACTTCTTATTATATAAGAAAAAACGCTTAAAATCAATGTGATTTAAGCGCTTTACATACTTTTTACATCATTTATTTAGATATTCAATTACTTCAAGAGTATTCTTATAAGCGTTCGCTGGATGCCACACCTTTTCTAAATATCCTTTTTCATCAATTAGATAAGTCGAACGAATAATTCCTTTAATTTGTCTACCGTAAACATTTCTTACTCCCCAAGCCCCAAAATACTTAATAACACTATAATCTTCATCACTTAATAAAGTGAATGGTAATTTATATTTATTAATAAATTTTTCATGACTTTTTTGAGAGTCAGCACTAATACCTAATAACACAATGTCATTTTCTTTAAAATATTCATAATTATCTCTAAAGTTACAAGCTTGAGCTGTACAACCTGGAGTATTATCTTTAGGATAAATATAAATAACAACCTTTTTACCTAAATACTTACTTAAAGAATGCTCATTTCCTAAAAAATCTAATAAATTAAAATTTTTAACCTTATTTCCTTCTTTTACCATTATGCCCCCCTTTTATTTCTTCTAATAAATCTTCATATGATTCATTATTCGTATAATAACTAAAT
>JAAZKC010000164.1 GCA_012800005.1 Acholeplasmataceae bacterium
CTTTTTGTAAACCATCATAAATCACACTTGATGGATCAGAGAATTGTTCTTTTGAATAAAATCCGACCTTAGCTCTTTCAGCCCAAATTTTAACTTGTTCAATTGCACCAGCTCTAAAAGTATCTCCCGCAATAACTAAAACTTTATGTCCCTCTTCTCTAAATTGATGGGCAATTTTACCAATTGAAGTTGTTTTACCAACTCCATTAACACCAACAAAAAGATAAACGTTAATTTTATCTTTATCATATGTTAAATCAGTAATAATAACTTCATCTTTTAAATATATTTCAAAAAGTTTATCAACAATTATTTCTGATAGTTCACTTGGATCTTCAATTTTCTTTAAATTTATTTCTTTTTTTAATTCATCAACAAAATATAAAACCGTATCAACACCAACATCAGCTTGAATAAAAATATCTTCAATTGAATCAAACAGTTCATCATCAATTCGATCACTTGATTCTAAAATATCTTTTAAATTATCTAATGCTTCACGTGAACGATGAAGTCCCATTTCATATTTATTTGTCTTTGGTTTCCTTCTAAATAGCCTCTTAAAAAAACTCAAAGGTACCACATCCTTTACCTATTTTATTATATCATAGTATAGATATTATTAATAAAAAAAGCGACCCTCTTGGGGAGAGGGTCTAATTAAGGGGATTTCGTGTGAAATAATCACACTATAGGGGATAAGTAACATCTAAATGATTAGATGCACTTAAATTATAACACAGTTTTTACAAATTGTAAATATTATTTTACATTTTATCACTTTATGGCATCATGCTCGTGTTTTAACGGTCTATTGAACATGCTATTTCATCTGTTTTTTTGAAGATTTATTTTTAGCAATTTCCTCTTCAATATTTTCTGTATATTTACACTTTGGAAAGTTTGAACAACCAATAAATTTGCCATAACTTGAAAATTTGTATTCCAGTGGATTACCGCATTGTGGACACATTGTCCCGGTTCTTTCGTTTGGGATAACTTTCATGTTTTTATCTGCATATTGATAGATTGGCATGAAGTGTTTATAAAAGCTATTTAATGTCTCTGTTCGATCTTTTTTACCATCAGCAATATCATCTAAAACTGTTTCTAATCTTGATGTATATTCATAATTAATAATTTTACTAAAATATTCCGTTAGTGCTTTAGAAGTGCGCATTCCTAGTTCAGTAGGAATGAATCTTCTTTTTTCAGTTCTTACATAATCTCTTTGTCTTAAAGTTGAGATTATATGAGCATAAGTAGAAGGACGACCAATTCCTAATTGTTCTAACTTTTTAATTAAAGTAGCTTCAGAGTATCTTGTTGGTGGTTCGGTTTGTTTTTCTTCTTCTTTTAACTTAGCATTAGTTAATTCTTGATTGATTTCATATTGCGGTAAAATCTTATCTTTATTGTCATCTTTAACAATAGTAAAACCCTTAAATGTTTGGATAACTTGTTCGGCTTCAAAATCATGATTATTACTACTTACAGTAACCTTAGTAACATCATATTTAGCATCTGCCATTAACGCTTCTAACGTTCTTTCATAAATCATTTTATATAATCTAAATTGATCTTTATCAAGTGATGATTCAACAACTTCAGGTGTTAATTTAATATCGGTAGGCCTAATTGCTTCGTGAGCATCTTGAGCATTATCCGATTGTTTTTGGTTATAAAAACCTAAATATTCTTCACCATATCTTTTCTTAATAAAATCTCTGGCAGGATATAAAAATTCATTTGATAATCGAGTCGAATCAGTACGCATATAAGTAATTAAACCAGTAATATCTCCGTTAATTTGAATACCTTCATATAACTGCTGAGCGACTCTCATGGTCTTATTTGCTGAGTATCGTAAGATATTATTAGCATCTTGTTGTAATGTTGAAGTGATATACGCTACTTTTGGTTTTGAAGTTCTAACTCTTTTATCAATACTTCTGACTACATATGGTGCAATCGCTTCCGTTCTAATTTTATTAGCTTCTTCCAATTTAATTAAATCTTTATGTTTTTTTACATAATCAAATTCGACTCTACTACATACTAATTTAAAATCATAATATGTCTCTGGAATAAATGCTTGAATTTCATCTTCTAATTCAACTACTAATCTTAAGGCAACACTTTGAACTCGGCCAGC
>JAAZKC010000165.1 GCA_012800005.1 Acholeplasmataceae bacterium
AATATTAAAAGAATATCTAGAAGTAAGAAATATAACACAAAAAGAATTAGCGAACGAAACGGGTTATAGTGAAAAACATATATCTAATATCATTAGCGGAAAGGCCAAAGTGACTGATGAGTTTGCATATAAATTAGAAAAGGTTTTCCCAGATGTTAAAGCTGAATTTTGGTTAAAAATTGAAGGAGAATATAGATTAAACTTATTGAGAGCAGAAGCCAAGAAAAAAGAATTTGAAAATTTAGATTTAAAAACAATATCAAAAGAGTATCAATTTGATTATGTATTTAAAGGTCTTAATTATTCAATTGAGAAAAAAGCTGATGAAATGTTGAAATTATTAGGAGTTAATAATTTTGAAGCAGCGAACGAAAGTGCAGTAAAACAAAACCAATTGGTATCTTTTTTTCACGATGGTGGAAATCCTAAAGCCCAATTGGTTTGGATAAAACTTTGTGAAAATGAGTTCGATATTCAAAATGATATTGAATCAATAAAAGAATTTAATAAAGAGTTATTAGTAAATCAATTGAAAATTTTAAAAAAAATAATTAATACTATAGATTATGAATTTATGATTAATAATGTCAGAAGGTTTTTAAACAACTTTGGAATAGGTTTAGTTATTATGGAGGCGGTGCCAACATCTTTAATTAGGGGCGCTGCAACAGTTGTTGATGGGATACCAGCAATATTTATGAGCACGCGATATAAAAGATTAGATAGTTTTTATTTTACATTATTTCATGAGATAAAACACATAATAGAAGATGACATATATAAAGAGGATTATCTAGAAATAACATACGAGGAAGATGAAAAAGAAATATTATCCCATGATTTTGCTAGAAAATATTTGATTGATGAGAAAGAATTTAAAGAGTTTTTAGAAAAAAGAAACGAGATAGAAAGCAAAGATATTATTGCTTTCGCAAACAGCCAAGGTGTTGTTGTAGATATTATTATTGGATTTTTAGAAAGAGCCATGGAACGCGAATTTGGAACACCAATATATGGGAAATTTCAAAATTTAAGAACAAAAATTGAATAAAAGAGGAGGGGAAAATATAATGTATTATCCAATGTTTAAAAATAGAATGTATGAAAATAAGGTTATTAGAGAAAACAAAAGTGTTTTTGAGGGAGGATTTATTACCCCTATCATTGAAATAATTGAACTTAAACATGACGTTGAAACAATAATAAAAAGATATGATGAAGATATTGTTGGCAGATATTTTATTGATTTTTTCACATTTGCTTATAAAGAGTACTTGCGGTTTTCCCCTAAAAAAGTAACATTTTCATTAGATATAAGAGATGAAAAAAGGTATAAATATATAGACTTACTTTTAGAAACAGTAAAGAGTGAAAAAGCAATACCAATAATATCAATTAAACAAGGTCGCCCTTTTATTTTAAACAAAGAAAAAATTTTTGAAACAATAAAAACACTGCAAGAAAAAAAAGATAGCATTGCAATAAGGATAGAAGGTAGATATTATGATGAATATTTTGACATTATTCATAATTTGTTAAGGCAAAGTGATTATTTTATGTTTGATATAGGAAGCAGTAGTATAGATTCTTTTATATTACAATTAAGTGATTTTTCAAGCAAAAACCATATTTATAAAACCATTTTATTAAATTCTCCTAGATTAGAAAATTTAAATAACGGCGATTATGAAAATGAACAATACACTCAATTAATTGATAATAGTGTTGCAAAAGAATATATGGAATATTTCTTTGATGGATTTGGTGATTATGTGGGTTTAAAGGATGAATTGCCAACAGATGGAGGAAGCGGAAAAGGAGCAGCATTAATTCTTATGTATAATCACGAAAAAAATAATTTTTTTAGCATAGTGAATAAATCAACTGATGATGGTTTAAAAGGTTATGAAAATTTTGTTTACGAAAGAGTAATTTGGCATAGGAATAGATTAGACCCTAATGAAGATTGTTTAGCATATAAATATATAGATAGAAATATAGGTCCAGGCAAAGGTTATGGAAATTGGGCTATCTGGAAATATATTTTAATGCTAAGAACATTGTCTGAAATGAAAAAGGTTTACAAGTAAAATTACCTGTAAACCAGTTCATAAGATATATTATTTTTAAAAAACCACTGATAATCTAACATATAAAAGTTATCACGATTTTTATGTAAAAATAACCATTGTTCTTGATATTTATCTTTAATGTAAGTTTTAAATAAAGTGTTTATTTTTTGAGCAGTATAATTAAATAAAATTTCATTAATTATCTCTTCTTTAGAGGTGCTGTCTAAAGTGTTCAATTTAAACAGCTTTAAAAGCTCTTTTTTAGTAATTTGCTCTAATTGAGTTTTGGGATTAATATTATTGTTAATGAGGGGTTTTCTAACTCTCTTAAAAGAGATGTTTCCTAATCTATTTTTATAATATGTTAAAATTCCTATGTTTTTTGGAATATTAACAAGTGAAACATCATTTCTTTCTTTTGGGATTATAATGTTTACATAATCATACAATAATAAGTAATCATTTAGTTGATCTTCTAATCTATAGAATGTGTCATATATTGTTTTTATTTCAAATACCTCGCTGTGGCCGTTTACCATACATATGTCGGCCCTACTATTAGAAGAATTTAATTCAAAAATTGTTATTGTATTGGTAGGAGATTTATTAAATGAGAAAACTTCTACAAAGCGAGATTTTATGACTGTTTCATTAAAAAAACCAGATGAAATTAATTCATTATAAATTGATCTAATGTTTTTGTTAGGATTTGGATAGTTATATGTTATATCGATATAATCAAACTTTAATTCATTATTTGATTTTAAGGGAGAATAAGTATAAAAAAGTTTTTTTAATTGTTCAACGCTATTCATACTAATTTCCCCCCTATGCTTTTAACTTAATGAAATTTTATCATAAAAAGTTGTAAAAATCAAAATAAAAATAGTTGTGTTATTTATGTGTGTTTCAATCATTTTCATATTTTTTGAAAATTTGTGTTAGTGGGGAAATAAGCCATCCAGACTCTATGAATTTATAGAGTCTTTTTTATTTACAATTTAAAAAACAAGAAAACGCTTGCATATTATTAAGGCATGTGATAAACTCATTATAAAGAGATAGTCAACAAAGTTTACTAATTATTTAAGGTGATGGCTTTTAAATGTAATTTAAACTAATATGTAAATGTGTTTGGAGGATAAATAAATGAAAAGAATTGTTACATTAATTGTTTTAAGTTTTTCTTTACTTTTATTAGCTTCTTGTAAAGGAAAAGAAAGTGGAGATTTAAAAATATCTGTCTTTTTAGGTGGATATGGTCAAGTATGGATTAATACTCTTGCAAGAAAGTTTGAACAAGAGAATGAAGGAGTAACGGTTAAAGTTGAAGCGAACCCTGGTCTTCCTTATGAAATACCAAACAGACTACAAAATGGTTCAGATGATGATATCTTTTTTTCACATGGTATTAAATGGGAAAAACCTGCCTTGCAAGGATATTTAGAAAACTTAGATGATTTATATGAAATGGAAGTAGAAAACGGCGTTAAGTTTAAAGATAGAGTTAGTAAGGATTTTCTTGATACAGCTAAATTTAATGACAGTTATTATAAGGTACCTTGGACTAATGGTGCTGGTGGTATTATTTATAACGCAAAGATGTTTAGAGAAAATGGTTGGGAAGTACCTAAAACTTATGAAGAGTTAGTTGAGTTGTGTGATTTAATATATGCATCTAATATTAAAGTTAATCCAAATGATATTAAACCAAACGCACCAACGATAAAACCGTTTGTGTGGAGTAGTGAAATATATTATTGGGATTATTTAGTCTTTGATTGGTGGGCTCAACTTGCGGGTATTGATAAAATTAACCAACATAAAAAGTTAGAAACTGCAGAAGTATTTAATCCTGCGGTAAATCCAGAGTCCATGCAAGCCTTTGAGGCTTGGGCAAACTTAGTTGCGAAACGTCCTCAACAAAGTATGGAAGACTCTGTTGGTAAACAATATATGGCTGCGCAAATGGACTTTATTAATGGTTATGCCGCAATGATTCCAAATGCACAGTGGTTAGAAATGGAAATGTATTCTAACTTAGATCCTGAAAAAATAGAAATGGCTTTAATGCCTACACCTTTTTTAGCTAATGCTAAGAAAGATTCAAATGGAAAGCCAATTAGAGTTAACTACGCTGTTGGAGCAGGGGATTCAATTATTATTCCAGCGTTTAGCCAAAATAAAGCATTAGCTAAAAAGTTTTTACTCTTTATGGCAAGAAACGATAATTTAAGATTATTTACTGAGAAAACTAATGGTGTTATGTTAGCGATGGATTATAGTGGTGTAGAGTTTGATGAAGAAAACTTAACATTATTCGCAAAAACAGTATTAGATGTTAATAAAAATAGTAAGAAGTTTAATTTCTACACTCAATCTTTATTAGTATTAGAAGGTAAAGTTGCGGTTGAGTGGGCTCCAGAAGGCTTACAACACTATGGTGATTATTTTAACTATTACAATAATAGTAGATATATAACTGATCCTGATAATTACCCAGAAAAGAATGTCTTTGACACATTTAATAGTACATATCAAGTAGTTAAGAATAACTGGGAAAGGTGGCAAAGTGAATTAAGGTAATATTATGAGTGAAGTTGTTTTAAAAAAGAAACCAATCTTATCACGTAAAGCTAAAAGAACAATATTTATTGTGGTTATGCTTGCATATCCTTTAACACAATTTATATTGTTTTTTGGGTATGTAAACTTAGATTCGATTGCCCTTACTTTTCAAAGTTTTTCATGGACAGAAGGAAAATATGTTTTTGTGGGCTTGCAAAATTATAAAATAGTTATTCATAACCTTTTAACAAGCGAATCAACAAAGAGAATGTTACTTAATTCGTTTTCATATATTATTGTAAATAGTTTTATAATTTTGCCATTATCAATATTATTTTCCTATTTCTTATTTAAGAAAATCCCGTGGTCAGGCTTTTTTAGAGTGGTATTCTTTTTACCTTCAATATTACCAATAGTTGTTTTAACAATGACTTTTAGTTTTCTATTTGATTCAAATTTAGGTCCAGTTAATTCAATTATTACAACACTATTTAATGTTCATGTTGCGGACTTACCTTCATGGTTTGGCTCTTATCCTACAAGCCAATATATGATAATAGTTTATTGTATATGGGCAGGATTAGGCTTTAATATTTTACTTTTATCAGGTGCAATTTCAAGAATTCCTAAAGAGTTAATTGAATATGGTGAGTTAGAAGGAGTTGGCATTATTCAAGAATTAAGATACATTGTAATACCTTTAATATGGCCAACTATTACAACTACTTTTGTTTTAGGTTTAACTGCGATGTATACAGTAATGATGCAACCTTTATTATTAACACCAGAAAACCCTAATACAACTACATTAGCACTATCTATTTATAACTCTGTTATTCAAAATGGAAGTATTACGTATTTTGCGACATTAGGACTATTTTTATCATTTTTAGGTGCGCCAATAATTATGTTAATTAGAAACCTCCTTAGTCGCATTTATAGTGACGTTGATTTTTAGGTGATATTATGAGAAGAAAGTTATTAGATAAAAAATCATTAGTAATTTTAAGATACGTAGTGTTTATAATATTTGCGATCTACGCATTTACATTAATATTTCCGTTTGCGTGGATGTTTATTAACTCACTTAAAACAAACCAAGAGTTTTTTACAAACATTTGGGCGTTACCAAAGAAATTAAACTTTGGTAACTATGTAAGGGTTGTAACGGATTTTTCCGTAACTAGACCAACAGGAACATTTAATATTATTCATATGTTTTTAATAAGTATATTTGTCACAATAGTAGGAACAGTTTTAAATTTATTTATTAGTGCGTCAGCTGCTTATGTAATTGCGAAATATAAATTTCCTGGAAGCACATTTATTTATTCTCTTGCGGTATTTGTGTTAATAGTTCCAGTTGTAGGAACTCTACCTTCACAATACTTATTGATGCAGAGGTTAGGACTATATAATACATTTTTAGGTTTATTTGTGTTATATTCTGGAGGATTTGGCTTTAATTTCTTACTTTTATATGGAGCCTTTAAAAATATTTCTTGGACTTATGCTGAGGCAGCATTTATGGATGGGGCAGGAGATTTTACAGTATTTTTTAAAGTAATGTTACCACTTGCAAAACCAACAATCACAGCGTTAAGCGTTATTCATGCAATAGGAGTTTGGAATGACTATGTAACTCCATCAATTTATTTAAAGAATTATCCTACTTTAGCAGTAGGATTAAGACACCTCACCGCAACCATGCTTGCGAGAGGTGCTTATGCAGAAATGTTTGCCTCAATGATTGTAGCGGTGCTTCCGATAATAATAGTCTTTGTAATATTTCAAAAGACAATTATGGAAAATACAATTGTTGGTGGTCTTAAAGGATAATAGATATAACAAAAAAAGGGAGAAAGGATTATGAAAAAAACAAAATTATTACTAGCATTTATTTTATTATTAGC
>JAAZKC010000166.1 GCA_012800005.1 Acholeplasmataceae bacterium
TAGTTAGATCCAGTTCATGATTTAGATAAATTGGAAGTTAAATTTATCTATAAAGGTAAAGAAATAATGGTTAAATATTTTGTTAATAGTAGTAATGATTGTCTTTTAATAAATGGTGGTAAAATAAATATTAAAAGAGAAAAAGAATGTTATCGCGTGGGTGGTTATTTAATTAGTGATGATTTATTAAAAAATAAAAACACTATTGAAGTTCACTACAAAAATTAAGAGGTGTTTTATGGAAACAGTAAAATATAATAAATATGCTCAATTAGATCAATATTTAGTTAACGGTGATATTTGTTTAATTTATTTTCATGGTGGAGGATTAGAAGCGGGAAATAAGGGTGAGTTTAAAAAGTTAGCTGAATATTTAAATAGTGAAAAAATAGATTGTTATCTTCCTGAATATAGATTATATCCTAATGCTAAATACCCAGAATTTATTTTAGATGCGGCAGATTCTGTAGCTTACGCATTAAAACAAAAAAACTACAAAAAAGTAGTTATTGGTGGTACATCCGCGGGCGCTTATTTGGCAATGATGTTATATTTTGATAAAAGATATTTATCTAAACATAATATTGATAGTGAAAGTGTAAGTGGCTATATTTTTGATGCTGGGCAACCAACAGTTCATTTTAATCTATTAAAAGAACAAGGCTTAGATGTAAGAAGAATTTTAGTTGATGAAAGAGCGCCACTTTATTATTTAAATAAAGATGTTTTATCTAATGTTAAGTTTTTAGTGTTTTATGCTGAGTTTGACCTTCTTGTAAGAAAAGAAGAAACAGAACTTTTAAAACATTTAATGCTTAATTATGGATATAAAGAAGAAAATTTAAATTTTAATCTTGTTAAAAATAATAAACATTGTCAGTATACTCATACAAATTATTTTAATAAAACAGTTTTGGATTTTATTAAAAAAATATAATTTAACGAGGTAAGTTAAATGGAAGATATTTTAAAAAATCTTACAATAGAAGAAAAACTTGGACAATTAACGATGATTCCACCGTTTTTTTACATTGGAGATTTGAAAAAGGAAGTTTTTGGGGCATTAACTGAACTTAAATTAGATGAAAAGAAAATCTTTTTAACTGGTTCAGTTTTAGGAATTCAAAATCATGAAGAAATGAATTTAGTTCAAAAAACTTACCTAGAAAAATCACGTCATAAAATTCCTTTAATTTTTATGGGAGATGTGATTCATGGTGCTGTAACAATTATGCCTACACCACTTGCTCAAGCTTGTTCATTTAATCCAGAATTGGTTAAAAAAGGTGCTAGTGAATCCGCCAAAGAAGCAATGTCAAAAGGTCTTCAAGTAACTTTTTCACCAATGAGCGATTTAGTAAGAGATCCTAGGTGGGGAAGAGTTAATGAATCATTTGGAGAAGATCCTTATCTAAATTATGTTTTTTCATATGCAACTGTTAAGGGTTATAAAAGCGAAGGGTTATTATCTTGTGTGAAACATTTTGCCGCTTATGGTTTATCAGAAGCTGGGAAAGACTATAATACAGTAGATTTATCAAGAATAAATTTATTTTCTTATTTTTTATCGGGTTATGAAGGCGCAATCAATGCGGGTGCGGATTTAGTAATGACTGCGTTTAATACTTTTGAATATGTTCCCGCAACTATTAACAAATATCTTTTAAAAGATGTTTTAAGAGGTAAATTAAAGTTTAAAGGAGTTATTATTTCTGATTATGATTCCTTACTTCAAACAATAAATCACCGCACAACTTTAAATGACTGTGACGCCGCAATTAAAGGGATTACTGCAGGGCTTGATATTGAAATGGCTTCAAGTTCTTATTTAAGATGTTTATCTGAAGAAACTAAGAAGAATCCTGAATTATTAAAGTTAATAGATGAAGCGGTTTTAAGAGTTTTAAAGTTAAAAGAAAAAGCGGGTCTTTTTAAAGACCCTTATAAGAAGAAAGATTTATCATTAGATACTTCAAAAGCTTTAAAAGTTTCTTATGATTTAGCTAGCGAATCAATAGTATTACTTAAAAATGAAAATCTTCCTTTAAATAAGAAAACAAAGGTATCATTATTAGGAAAATATGTTAGTGAAAAGGATGTTTTAGGTCCTTGGAGTTGGCATGGAGATCCTAATAATACTGATGAATTATCTAAATATATAAATGCTTATTATAAAAGTGATTTTGAAATATTTGAACATTATGATATTGAAAAAATTAAAAAAACAGAACATATTATTTTAGCGATTGGTGAAACAAGACATGACTCTGGGGAAGCGCATAGTAAAGCCGATATAAATATAAGTTTACATTATGAAACTTTAATTAAAAAACTAAGCAAATTAAATATTCCAATTACATTAGTTTTATATACTGGAAGACCACTAGTAATTACTAATATTGTTCCTTTTGTAAATAATATTTTAGTTCATTTTCATTTGGGTTCTATGACTTCAAAAGTAGTTGCGGACACAATTTATGGAATTAATAATCCAAGTGGGAAACTACCTATGACATTTCCTAGACATATAGGTCAAGTGCCAATTTATTATAATCATTTATCAAGCGGAAGACCTTATCAAGAAACGGATCCATACACAATGAAATATATTGATATTTCTAATGAACCTATGTATGAATTTGGTTATGGGTTAAGTTATTCTAAGTTTAAATATTCTAATTTAGAAATAACTAATAAAAAAGCAACCTTAAATAACTTACCTACTATTAAAGTTACCGTTACTAATGAAAGTAACATTAAAGGTAAAGAAAGTGTTTTAATGTATATTAAAGATGATTTTGCGAGTATCGCAAGACCAGTTAAAGAATTAAAACAATTTAAAAAGATTATTTTAAAACCTTATGAATCTAAAGTAGTAGAATTTAAATTAAGAAAAGAAGATTTATCATTTTATAATCAAGATCTAAAAAAGATAGTAGAAAAAGGAACATTTACTATTTATATTGAAAATTTATACACTGAATTAGAATTAGAATAAAAATTCTAATCACTCTCCTTTTAAAAAGTGGAACTTACTTAAAAGAAAGTTCCACTTTTTCATTTAATTATTTATTTTTTCGTTTTCTTTTTGAATAAAATGAAATGCCTAAACCAATTAAAATCAGTCCAGTTCCAATAGCGAATAAAGAAATAATTTGACCTATGTTGTGTTCTTTTGGTGTATCTTGAATTTCTCTATCAAAATTAAGTCCATACATTAATTCATAGTTAATTGGTTTAGCTTTTGGATCATATAATACATTACCTTTAGCTTCAATTAATATAACAGTTGAATGTGGAAGAATTACTAAATTACCATTAGCCTCTTTTAATCCATAAACATTAGCTTTATCTCCATCTGCGAGCATATAATAATTTTTATTTAAATTATAAGTTGTGTTTGTGCCACCAGTATGAATAATAATCATTTCAGGACCATTTTTATGTCCTTTAATTAAATAAGTAAAATAGTTTTCTTTTTGTTCATGGACTATAAACCGGTAATCAATTTCAGCTGAATTAGCCATTCTTAAATGATCAAATGTGCGTCTTATCGCAATTAATTGACGATAATAATCAAACACATTATAATATTTAATTTTATCGTTGTAATCTAGTTGGTTAACTTCTTCAGGTAAGTTATAAGAATTATCAGAAAGGCCTAAATCTACTCGATTATCACTACTATATTTAACCCAGTCAGGGACTTTTTTACTTAACATTATTTCAGTTCCACCTTGGATAAATGGAATTCCTTGGCTAGTTAAAACCATTGCATTAGCTTGTTTAGAAAGACGCATAAGTTTATTGTCATCTCTAACGCCATAAAGGCGATAGTATTCATCTCTTAATGTTGAGTTATCGTGAGCAGTGACATAGTTTATTAAGCGGTAAGGCTCAAAATGGTAAAGAGCGTGGTGATGCGAGCCTCTATTAAATTTATAAGAAGCACCAGTTAAAGCGTACTTAACTTTATCGCTTATTTGCCACTTTTTATCGCCAAAAGAAAATTGTTTTAAAGCTTCTCTAGAAACATCATTAAATGAGGCAATAAAGTCCATTTTATCCATATTTTCTCTTACGGCTTGTATCTCAAATGGTAGTGGCGTGTCAGCCGCTTTCCAAGGCTCACCATAAAGAATAATAGTTGGATCAACTTCATTTACAGCTTCTCTAATTTGATTCATTGTCTCAACATCATGAAGTCCCATTAAATCAAATCTAAATCCGGAAATATTATATTCTTTTGCCCAAAAAAGAATAGAATCAATCATATATTTTCTAAACATATATCTTTCACTAGCGGTTTCATTTCCCGTGCCGCTACCATTAGAATATGTTCCATCACTATTTTTTCTATAGAAATAATCAGGGGCCATAATTTGAAAGTGTGAACCTTCAATTTCATAAGTGTGATTAAAAACAACGTCTAAAACAACTCTAATTCCTTTTTCATGGAACGCCATAACAAGTTCTTTAAACTCAGTAACTTTTTTACCCCCATCAAATGGATTAGTTGAATAAGCACCTTCTAAAGAGTTAAAGTTTTTAGTCATATAACCCCAGTTATAACCATTTTGTTTCATATATTCTTTATCATCTAATCTAGTTTCATCTGTGGTGTCACTATCCATTACTGGAAGTAAATGAACCGCATTAACACCTAATTCACTAATATGATCTAAACCAGTTTTAACAGTAATATTATCTTTAGTATAGGTTGTGTTTGAAATAGTTAAACCTAAAAATGTACCTCTCATTTCTTCTGGACCATTCCAAGAAGGGTGGGTTGTTAAATCTTTAATATGGGTTTCATACAAAATATAATCTGTGTGATTTTTAACTGTATCAGGTCTTGTATCATA
>JAAZKC010000167.1 GCA_012800005.1 Acholeplasmataceae bacterium
AATATCTAAAAATGCCATTAATAAAATTATATAAAATAAATAAAAAAGAAAATAAGTTTTTATACTCATATCTAAGATAACAAACATAATTATCCCAACTATACCCGCACTAATTAAAATACTACTATGTAGTAAAATACGCCAATATAATAAGATTAAATTTACTTGTGGTTTTTCTTTTATTCCTGCTTCTTTCATTTTTAAAAGGTCTTCATTAAAATCTTTTAATTTACTTTTAGCACTATATATAATAATTCCCATAAAAGCGATAAAAGGTAGTGCTAAACTAGCTAAATTATATAAAAGTGAATTTCTAAAATCGCTATCAAACTCTTCTTTTAATAAATCATAACTTAAAAGATAGTTCTTAGACTCTTCTAAATTAGTTTCTAAAAGTGTAAGTAGTAATTCAATGTCTTCTTTTTTCACATTATCTAAAAACACTATTTGCGCAAAATTATAAAAAACTTCATTTGTGGTTATTTCTTTATAAGTAGTATCTAAAATATAAGCATTACTAAAGATTACTGCCTCTTTATCATAACCTAATTTTTCACTAGTTTTAAGCATTCTAATTCTATTAGGATTTTCCTTTATTACCGCGATAACTTCAAAATCAACTTTAATATCTTCTAAATAGATTTCGATAGTTTCGCCAACCACATCAACACGGTTAAATATTTTTAAAGCGCTATAGTCATCTATCACAATTGGATTTAAGATATTTTCAAAATCTAATGAACCTTCAAGAACTTCTAAGGTTTTAACATTTTTAGTTTCAATTTTAAAATCATAATCATAAATAAGTCCATTTTCAAACGCATTTTCACTTACTGCCCAGATGTTAATATTATTTGAAATTGCGGTATTATCTTTATAAAAAGAAACATTATAATTTTCTTTTAAGAGTTCTTCTTTTCCTCTAAACATTCCTGAAGTTAAAATAACTCTATCTTTAGGTAGTTCTTCAATACTTTTAAATTTGTCTCCTCTTTTAATATTAATACTTGAAAAAACATATAGTAAAACGCCACTCATTATAGTAATAATTAAAGCTATAAAAATTGTTTTAAGTTTATTTTTATAAAACTGTTTTCTTACAGTGTTAAACATACTAATTTTATCCATTCTTATTCAACTATATAAGTAATTCCTTTCCAAACTTCTAAAAATACTTCTAATGGTAATTCATAATAAACAAATAAAGGCATTCCATCTTGATATGTTTTTTCAAAACGCTCATTAATATTGGGATCATTAATAATTACTAATGTTTTACCATTTTCTAAAACTTTATAGCCTCTTACTAAAAGTAAATGACCATTTGTCTTATAAACACCTAAATCGCCACCGACACTTACTATAATAGGTCCACATTTCGCTAAATGATACTTTAATTCATTAAACGAATACATTCTTCCTACATACGAATCATAACCATAACTACTCATTCCAACCGTATTAAAAACCCAGTTTCCAAACATATTATTACCATGATCATAAAATAACTTAGCGATATGTTCATGAGGTTGTTCGCCTTCTAGTTTTTCTCCTTTATACATTAACATCATCGTACATGAAGTTGGGCTACAGATACTATTGCCGATTTCACTAACTCTTTGTTGGTTAAGTTTAGGAACTTCATAATCAACAATTGTAGGTAACAACTTATCATCCACTTCATATTTATAATTAGGGATTTTAAGTGTAATTGAGACTAATGATAATCTTGAGCTAACATCACTTATTTTATTTCTTCTTAAAATTACTTTAAACTGAAAGTGAGTTCCTAGTTTATCATCTAAAACTTTTAACTCATCAACAGAAAGCTTCGCTAAATTATCAAAATCATCAACACTTTTATTTTTAGTACCAAAACTCCAAGGCTGATAAGAAAAATACTTACTCCATTTATCTTCTACTTTAACTTTAACCATCACTTCTACAGAATTATGTTTATTTGTAGTTGCGCCCCAAGAGAGAATTAATTCACTAAAGGGAGTAGCTTTAAAAATAGGCGATTCATAAGAACCTTCTAATTTATTATTTTCAATAATGAATTTATCATTATCTAAAATTAAATTTTCACCTAAGGTTTTAAAGTCTTTAAAACGCATTAAAAACTGATGGGGTTTTAAAAAGAAATTATTAATCATTTTTATTCCTCGCTTCCACTTAAAATTATACCAAAATATCACGGCTAAATAAAGAAATATTAGTGTATAATGTTTATAAGAGGTGGGATATGCCACTTGATGGTTATTTTGTTGCGAAATTAATTGAAGAAATTAAATTAGAAATCAACAACTCTTTTTTAAGAAGAATAAAAATGCCTTCTAAAAGAGCTTTTTTGTTTGAGTTTTATAAAAATAAACCTAACTATTTATATATTGACTTAAGTTCTAATAATCCTCATTTAAGACTGTCTGAAAACTTGGATAATATTAGTGATAGTGTTTTTATTAGTAATCTTAAAAGACTTCTTTTAAATAGTAAGTTAGTAGATATTGTTCGATATAAAAAAGATAGAATTATTAAGTTTGTCTTTTTAAGTAGTGATCCTTTTTTAGGCAATATTAAAAGAGAGTTAATCTTAGAAATAATGGGAAGAAACTCTAATTTAATTTTAGTGGAAGATAATATAATTATCGATGCCTATTTAAAGAGATTTAGTGAGATACATAGATCTATTTTACCTAAATTAAAATATGAACCTTTTCCAACAGAAAAAAGTATTTTCAAATTTGAAGATTTACCTAAGTATACTTCTTCTAAAGATTTATTTAATAAAAATATGGGATTTAGTATGGATTTAGCAACATTTGTTTATAATTATAAGATTGATATCGATAATGAACCTTTAAAACCCGTTAAGTACGAAGATAATAAATTTCATGCCTTTGATTTAAGATTAGATAACCCTACATATTATGAGTCATTATCTTCTTTACTTAAAGATGTTTATAAGAAAATAGAACCGATAAACCCTTTATATAAACAATTAAATAAAGAACTTAAAAATAGAGAAAATAGACTAAAAAACTTAAAAGTTGACTTAGAAGATAATAAAAATTATGATAAATATAAAATAACCGCAGATATGATTTATAGTAGTGGTTTAGATCTTAATTCAAAGATGACTGAATACTTGGAAAACCCCTTAGATTATAAATTAACTTTAAATGAAAATGCGCAAAAACTTTATCGGATTTATAAAAAGAAAAAAGCATCTTTAGATCATTTAAAAAGAGAAATTTCTTTAACTGAATTAGAAATTAAATATTATAGTGATTTAATTACTAACTTTGATAATTTAGATTTAGATGACTTAAAATTAGAGTTAAATAATAAACTTTCAAGAAAAAAGAAAGATACTAAGAAATCTCATTATTTTTATAATGGTAATGGCTATCAAATTCATGTTGGTAAGTCTAATTTTCAAAATGAATATCTTACTCATAAACTAGCTAATCCTGAAGATTTATGGTTTCATGTAAAAGATTATCCTGGATCGCATGTTATCTTAAGGGGAAATATTAGTGATGAGGCGATAAAAAAAGCGGCTTATTATGCCGCTAAGGGTAGTCCTTTAAAAGATACTTCTAATGTTTTAGTAATTTATACTAAAGTTAAGTATGTAAAAAAGATTAAAGGAATGAAAGGTTTTTATGTTAGTTATAAAAATGAAAAAGGTATTTATATAGATACTTAACCAACCATCATATCAATTTCACTATAAGTGACGATATTGATGGTTTCTTTTTTTTCTAACATTTGAATAAATGTTAAAATACCAATTCTACCAATAAACATAACAATTACTAATATAACTTTACTTAAATGTGATAATAAAGGCGTTTCATTTAATGATAAACCTACAGTTCCAAACGCACTCATCACTTCAAAAAACGCAATCACAAAGGGAATATCTTCTAAAAGTAAAATTAAAAATGTTGCTAAAAACATTATCACAAAACCTAAAGAAAAAACAGTATAAGCTCTTCTAACCGCTTCATCTTTAATAGCTTTTTTACCTAAAAAGACTTGTTTTCTCCCTCGACCAAAAGAATAAAGTGCACTTAAAACTAAAACAAAAGTTGTTAAACGAATTCCCCCACCACTTGAATTAGGAGCGGCACCAATAAACATTAAAATTGCCATAAATAGTTTTGTTGGTTCTCTCCATAAAGTCATGTTTGTATTTGAAAATCCTGCACTTCTTACCTCAACACTCATAAATAAAACCTCAAAGGTTGCGGTAAGTGGTGATTTTAAATTGAGGGTATTATTGTATTCTAATAACGTAAAGATAATTACTGTGATAAGTAGAGTTGTTGCATGTAAAATTACGAATAATTTAGAAATATAAGAAAACTTAAATTTCTCACGTCTAAACTTCGCTTTAATCCATAATGACACTTCCGCTAATGGCCAAAATCCAACTCCACCAATAAAGATAATTAACATCGTAATTATTTGAGGAAAATAAAGACCTTTTTCTTGAAAGATAATAAAACTGTTTTTTGTTGGAAACATTTCAAATCCGGCATTTCCAAATCCGCTTGCGGCTAAGAAAACACTATGAAATAAACTTTCTAAAAAACTCATGGGCCAAGGTTGTTTAATAAAAAGATAGGTTGTCATCATGACAATATATAGAAACTGAATTGTAAATATTACAATAATAGCGTTACTAATTAATTTAATAATTCCTTTCATTGTAAACTGGTTTTGTTCAAAAGCAATAATACTTCTTTCTCGATGAGTAATTTTCTTACCAATAAATACCCAGTATGAAGCAATTAATAAGACTATTCCAATACCTCCAACTTGTAAAATAATTATTAAAATAATTCCTCCAAAAATATTGAATGTATCTGCTAGGCTTATTGGTGATAAACCTGTAGATGATAAACCTGAAACGCTAATAAATAAGGAATCTAAATAAGAAACTTTTACTCCACTTTTATGCATTATTGGAAGCCACAATAAAAAAGAACCTACTAACGCAAATAAAAAGTAGATTGTAAAAATCGTTCTTGCGGGTGTTTTGAAGAAAAAGATTTTTATTTTCTTTAAAGTTTTAATCTTAATCACTTCTTTTCTTTTTTAAAATTATAACATAAAAAAAGCGATTAATAGAGATATCTTTGTAAATAGTTTTATAATTTTATTTATAAAAGAGTATGTTTTTCTTGTTTATAATTAAAATTCCCATTATAATGATAGAAAGTAGGGGTTTTTATGTATAGAGATGTAAAAAAAACTAAAGCTCTCGCTAAAGAGATTCTTAAAAAACATTATTGGAATGTTTTCGCTTTTATAGTTGTGGCGGGAATAATTGTGATAGTACCAGTGGTTGGTCTTATTTTAGGTGGTCCAATTTTAGCTGGTGCTTCTTATTTACTCTTAAAGACAATTAACGAAGACGATTCAACTAAGTTTAATTTGCTTTTTAAAGAGTTTAACAACTTTGAAAGACATTTTAAAATTCACTTACTGGCGATTTTAAAGGTCTTTTTATGGGGGTTACTTTTTATCATTCCGGGAATTATAAGAGCTTATGGCTTAAGTCAAATTTATTTTATTGCTGAAGAACATAAAGATTTATCGCCTAGTGAAGTTTTAAAAATGTCTACTCAAATGATGAAAGGTAATAAAGGAAGATTATTAGGACTTCAACTAAGTTTTTTTCCGTGGTATATTTTATCAATTTTATCATTTGGTGTATTGTTTTTCTTTTTACTTCCGTATGTTCAAATCACAAATGTCTTATTTCATAATGAAATATTAGAAAAAAATCCTCAATTTAGACCAAAAGAGGAACAAGTAATTTGGGTTACAAAACAATAATTTAAGTTGTTCTTCTTTTATTTTAGAAAAAGTTAAAACATTGTAAAGATTATGACAATAATATGTTAGGTTTTTCATTTTTATTGTCCCTTTAATTGTCTTAAAGTATAATTTATGAAGAAAGGTATATGGTGATTATAATATGTATAGAAGCGCAAAAGAAACAAGAACCATCGCATGGAACTTGCTAAAAAAACATTATTGGAATGTCTTTGGGTTTGTTATTCTGGCAACATTAATCGCAGGAGCTGGCCCTATTGGTTTAATTATTGGAGGTCCAGTTTTAATTGGAGCATCTTATATGATGTTAAGAACGATTAGAGAAGACAATTCAAAAGATATTAGTCTTTTATTTAAAGAGTTTGATGATTTTGGGAGAAACTTAGGAATTCACTTACTAGCATTACTAAAGATTTTCTTATGGTGTTTACTATTCATTATTCCTGGTATTGTAAGAGCTTATAGTTTAAGCCAAGTTTACTTTATCGCAAAAGAACATCCCAAATTAACTCCAAGTGAAGTTTTAGCTAAATCAACTGAGATGATGGATGGTCATAAAGGTAGATTATTTGCCCTTCATTTTAGTTTTATTGGTTGGTTTTTACTTGCAGCATTAACATTTGGAATTGGAATAATCTTTTTAGCTCCTTATTTTGAAGCTGCAAACGGTGTTTTTTATCAAGAATTAATTGAAAAAAATCCACAATATAAACAAACTCCTAAAATAGAAATTGTCAGTTAAGCAATTTATTTGAACATAAATTCCATTTAGTGTAAAATACTATTGGAAATGAAAGGAGAATTATAATTATGTATAAATTACCAGAAATGAAATATCCATATAATGCATTAGAGCCAGTTATTGATGCGAAAACAATGGAAATTCACTACACAAAACACCACGGCTCATATGTTAATGGATTAAACGCTGCGTTAGAAAAACATCCAAATTTAAAATTAAGTTTAGAAGAAATGTTAATTGATTTAAAAAAAGTCCCTGAAGACATTAGAACAGCTGTGAGAAATAATGGAGGTGGACATCATAACCACACATTATTTTGGGAGATTTTAACACCAGGTGGTGCGAAAATGCCTACAGGTGAACTACTTGAAGCAATTAATAAAAATTTTGGTTCATTTGAAAACTTTAAAGAAGTATTTTCAAATGCGGCAAAAACTAGATTTGGTTCAGGCTGGGCTTGGTTATTAAAAACTGATACTGGTCTTAAAGTAATTTCTACTCCTAATCAAGATGCACCTTTAGCTGAAGGTAAGCCAATCTTAGGTCTTGATGTTTGGGAGCACGCATATTACTTACAATACCAAAATAGACGTCCTGAATATGTCACTGCATTCTTTAGTGTAATTAACTGGGATGTAGTAAACAAAAAATATTTAGCTAAATAAGAATTAAGGTCAACCACCCGGTTGACCTTGTTTTTTATATTTTTGTTTCAATTAAAGCGTAATTGCCATCTTCTCTTATATAAAGAACATTTACTGCATTTGTCTTTTCATTTAAGAAAACAAAGAAGTCATGGCCAATCATTTGCATTTCCATTAATGCCGCTTTAACACTCATTGGCGCTAATTTTAATTCTTTAGTTCTTACAATGTCATGAGGGAACACTTCTGCATCTAATTCATCGGTTGCTTCAATAAATTCTTTAGAATATAAATCTTTAATTCCCTTTTTCGCTAAATGATCCGTTAATTTATCTCTAAATTTTCTTACCTGCGCCATTAGTTTATCACTCGTTTTATCAATAGCACGATACATATCCGGATCACTTGTTTCACTTCTTAGAGTGATTCCTTTTCCAGGAATTGTCACTTCTACTTTTGAGTGATCTTTGTAAACTTTCAAGACTACCTTAATACTTAAAATCCAATTAGGATTAAAAGCGGAAACTACCTTTTGAAGGCGTCTTTTAACGTACGCTTCTACGTCTTTAGTTGGTTTATAACCATTCTTACCAATTATGTCATATCTCATAACTTTCATCCTCTCTTTCTATATATAAGTATAGTTTGTTAAAAGATAGATATCTCCTTTTATTTTATCTAAATAATTAAATATTTCTTCATTAACCACATCAAGCCATAGAAATGTATCATTCTTCTTATTCATTTCTTTTAAAATGTGCTTTATGATATAAGCTATTTCTTCATTAAACGCCAATAAATTAAAATTATTTCTTTCATTAAATAAACTAATAATATGAAAAACGCCTTTTTCTTTAGGAATGACTTGATAATTTATGCTTAACTTGTATTTCTTTTCACAACTTAAACAACGATATGAAATTTTATATGTAAATAGTGTTTTTAAATTTCTTTTATAGTAATAAACTTTTCCGCATATATAACAGCGCATCATAATCACCATATTATATATACGAAAGTTTTGTTTTAATTACTTTAAGGGCACGCCAAAAAGCGTGCCCATGTTTTATTATTCTTTATAACGATCGATAATTCCTTGAATTAAGTGTTGTGGCACTTCGTCATAACGAACAAACTCTCTTTGGAATGAGCCACTTCCTTGTGTCATCGCTTTTAAGTCAATTGTATATGATAACACCTCTGCTTCAGGAGCTTCAGCTTCAATAATTTGATTTCCATCGCCTACTTGATGCATTCCTAAAACTCTACCACGACGTTTATTCATATCACCCATAACATCGCCAACATATTGATCTTTAACAGTAATTTCCATCTTTAAGATTGGTTCTAAAATTGTTGGATTAGCAGTTTCACAAGCCTTTCTAAACGCTAGCGCTGCCGCAAGTTTAAATGAAATTTCATTTGAATCAACTGAGTGGTAGGAGCCATCGTATAATGTTGCCTTAACATTAATTACCGGAAATCCCGCAAGAGGACCTCTTTCAAATGTTTCTTGTAAACCTTTTTCTACTGCTGGAAAGTAGTTTTTAGGAACGGCACCACCAAAAACTTCTTCTGCAAACTCAAAGATTTCACTGCTTGGTTCAAAACGAATCCATACATGTCCATATTGACCTGCTCCACCAGATTGTTTTCTATGTTTACCTTCTGCCTCAACTCGTTTCTTTATCGTTTCTCTATAAACAACTTTAGGTTCTTCTTGAGTAACGTCAACTTTATATAGTGTCTTCATTCTATCAATAATATAGTTGATGTGTGTCATTCCAAGACCACCTAATAATAATTGATTAGTTTCTTTATTTCTAACAATTTCAAATGATGGATCTTCAATTCCTAAACGCGCAAGCGCATTAGAAATTTTATCCTCATCTTGTCTACTCTTTGGCGTTAATGCTACATAAATAGTTGGTTTTAAAGCTTCAACTTCAGGATATAAAATTGGGTTTTTCGGATCACATAAAGTAAATCTTGTTTCAATATCATCAAGTTTAGATACCGCACAAATATCACCAGCGTGAACTTCACTTAAAGGTACTTGTTTTTTACCTATCATTATAAATAAAGCACCAATTTTTTCACTCTTACCATTATTAGAAATTAATATTTCTTGACCTGTTTTTAAAGTTCCACTGTTTACTTTAATAAGGTTAATAGCGCCAACAAATGGATCAACCATTGTCTTAAAGACATAACCACTAAATGGCTCAGTTGATAAAGTTTTTCTTTCTGCCGCTTCATCAGTTTTCGGATTAATGCCTTTAAGTGGTTTTAATTCATCCGGTTTTGGTAAAAATTCTAATAACATATTAAGTAGCGTTCCAACACCAATGTTTTTCTCAGCACTACCTAAAATAACTGGAACTAAATCCCCATTTTTAACTCCAACACCTAAACCTTGGTTAATTTCTTCTTGTGTGATTTCTTCCCCACTAAAGTATTTTTCTAACATTTCTTCTGATGTTTCCGCAACAGCTTCTAAGATTTTTTCTCTTAAAGAATCAATTCTCACACGTTTATCATCAAAAATTTCTACTTCTTCACGCTTACCACTCTTATAACTATAAGCTTTCATTGTGACCGCATTAACATAGCCTTCAAAGTTAGCGTCTTTCCCAATTGGAAGTAAGAAAGGTAAAGCTTGTTTTCCAAGTTTCGTTTCAATATCTTTTAAAACCTCATCAAACTTAACATTTTCTTTATCCATCTTGTTGATAAAGATAATTGTTGGAATATGTTTTTGTTTTAGAAGTTGCCACACTCTCTCAGCACCAACCTCAACACCACGGTTAGCATCTAAAACTAAAACAGCTCCTTTTACAACTGCCAGGGATTGCTTAAACTCATTATCAAACTCCTCTGTTCCTGGAACATCTAAAAAGTTAAGTTTAAAACCATTCCATTCTACTGGAATTAATGATGTTGATAAACTACCTTGTTTACTTTTTTCCTCATCCATGAAATCAGATACTGTGTTTTTGTTTTCTACACTACCTTTTTGAGTAATTTCACCACTAACATAAAGCATCGACTCACTTAATGTTGTCTTTCCGGATCCTAAATGACCTAAGATTGCAATGTTTCTAATTTGGTTTGTTTTATAAACCTTCATATGTTATCCTCCTAAATTAAAAATAAAAAGTTTGCCCTTTTTCTAAATAAATTATAACACAATAATAGGCTTTAATCACTATTTTTAACAAAAATATGTGATATAATTTTAAAAAAGGTGTGTTTAATGAAGAAATTAATGATAAAACTAATTAAATCATATCAAAAAAATATTAGCCCAAATAAGCCTCCGCGCTGTAGACATACACCAACATGCAGTCACTATGCGCTAGGTTGTTATGAAAGATTTAACTTTTTTAAGGCAACATTTTTATCAATTAAAAGGATTTTAACTTGTAATCCACTATTTAAACCTAAATATGATCCCATCCCTGAAAAGAAGGTAAGAAAGAGAAAAAAGAGCAAATGAGCTCTTTTTTATTCTTTTAAGTTAATTTAATTATTCTTTTGGTTCTTCTTTTGTTTCTTTTTCCTTCTTATCAATAAGAACTTCAACAATTATATATCCTAACACTAAGAGCGCATTAACCATAATAACCACATGAGTAACGCTATTTAGACTATATTTATTTGTTAAATAGATTGTAAGAGTTGATATTAACATTGTAATACATACCATAATTAATCCTACAAGAAGATATTTAATTATTTTTAATGTTTTCATAAATTTTCTTCCTTTTTAATAGGCTCTCGCAAATAAGATTGTATGAGTAGCCTTTTTCTTAGTGACTGGACAAATTTCATTTAATAAAGGTTCATCTAAAATTACCCTTGATGATGCTTGATGTTCTTCTTTAATGATTTCTTCTGCATCAAGAGAAACACTCATTTTAATATAGCCACCTTTTTCAATGGTTTCCGCAAATTTACTATAATCAGTTAAGACATGAGTGCTTGCTTTAACGTGGTCTAAAGCACGATTATACATTGCTTCATGAATTTCATGAAGTAATCCATCAAGATTATCAAGTTCAGTTAATGGAATTTGACGTTTTTCACGATTATATCTAATCGATATTGTACAAACACCTTTTTCTAAATCTCTTGGGCCAACTTCTAGGCGGATTGGAACACCTTTCATTTCATATTCGCTAAACTTCCAACCAGGAGATTTATTAGTGTCATCTAAATGAACTCTAATACCTTTATCATTAAGTTTACTATAAATTTCATTAACTGCCTTTTTAACACGTTCATCTTGTGATCTAATTGGAATTATCACAACTTGAGTTGGCGCTAAGTATGGTGGCAGTGATAAACCTTCATCATCACCATGAACCATTATTACTGCACCAATTAATCTTGTGGTAACACCCCAACTAGTTTGATAGACAAATTTATCAAGGTTATCAGAGTCTCTAAACTTAATATCAAAGGGAACTGAAAAGTTTTGGCCAAAATAATGACTTGTCCCACTTTGAAGCGCTTTTCCATCATGCATCAAAGCTTCAATTGAATAAGTTTCCACTGCACCTGCAAACTTTTCTTTTTCTGTTTTAATTCCAGTGACAAAAGGAATCGCTAATAATTTGCGTCCCATATTTTCATAAATATGAAGCATCTCTAAAGTTTCTTCTCTTGCCTCTTTTTCACTAGCGTGAATTGTATGACCTTCTTGCCATAAAAACTCTTTTCCTCTTAAAAATGGACGAGTTGTTTTTTCCCATCTAACAACACTACACCACTGATTATATTTTTTAGGTAAATCTCTAAATGAAGTTATTATTTTACGGTAATGTTCGCAAAATAAAACTTCACTTGTTGGCCTAATAATCATTTTTTCTTCTTCATCTTTACTAAATGTAGTTAAGTACGCTACTTCTGGAGCGAACCCTTCAACGTGGTCTTTTTCTTTTTGAAATAAACTTTCTGGAATAACCATTGGCATATAAACATTTTCATGACCAGTACGTTTAAATTCTTTATCTAAATAATTTCTAATATTTTCCCACATTGCATAACCATAAGGTCTATAAATAATAAAACCTTTTACATCACTATAATCCATTAATTCCGCTTTTATGCATACATCTGTATACCATTTACCGAAATCTTCATCCCTTCTTGTTATTGCTTGTACTAATTTATTCATTTTTTTCACCTAACTTTGTATATTCACCTTCAAAGTGAATTAATCTTTCTTTATATAATTTCCCTAATGCTCTTTTAAAAGCTTTTTTTGATAAATTAAATGTTTTAAAGATTTCTTCTGGGCTTGAATCATTACCAAGTGGCATCTTTTTATAAACTTTTAAATATTCATAAATTCTTTTTGCATCACTATCAATTTGATTTTCTTTTTGTTTAATTAAAGATCCATTTAAGGTATGTTCATAAGCTTTAATAATTTTCACATTTACTTTTTCACCTAAACGGTGGAAATCTCTTGTTTGAGTTTTATGGATAAAAATATATTCTAAATTTTCCGTTAAAACATCCAATCCGTTTTCACCAATTCTTATCACAAACCCATCTACGAAATCCCGCTCTTTTAAGTTAAACCTAACAGGAATATCGTTTCTATGAAGCGGTTTTCCTGTTAATCTGTTTTTATGAATTAATCTTAAATATAACATATCCCCCACTTGGGGCCATCTATGGAAATCTATGCTTAAATCATCTTTACTTACTAATAAATCTTTACTAATTCCCATATCAACAAAAACTCCTAAATCTCTTTTAACTTCTACTACTTTTAAAAAGGCATCCATACCTAGTCTAATTAAAGGAGTTTCTAATGTTGCCGCAACTCTACCTTTATAATCATAGTATAAAAACGCATCTACAATGTCGCCTTCTTTAAGTTCTTTATTTTTTGATTCATTTGCATGAAGAAAAACTTCCTCAGATTTATTACCTAACATGTAGCCAATATCAGTTTTTCTTACTACTTCTAATTTATTTATATTTCCAATAATCATATTTTTTCCTCATTTTTAATTATATCATAACTAGGCTTATAATCGATAAAGAATAAAGCGGTAAGTGAGAGTAGGGAAACCATTAAATAAAAACTATAATAACCAAAATCAACAATAAAATATCCTGAGCCAAAAACTAATAAAGAATAAACTAAAAATCTAAGTGATGTGTATAAAGTAATTGCGAGGGTTATATTTTTTCTTTTAACATTAGCTTTAATATATTCAACACCAATATATAAAAGTCCACCCATTCCAATTGCTCTTATTAAAGCGACGCTCATTATAACATATTTACTGACATTAAATGAGTAAGTAAAGAAAATAATAAAGTTAGTCGCTACTATTGATAACATTATCCAAACAGTCTTAAATTTATGACCCCATTTCGCATATATAGTTAAAACAATTATTTCCATAATAACACCAACAAATGTTACTATTCCTAAAATATCACTACCAAGACCTTTAAAGTCAAAATATGTTCCTAAAAATGCTCCACCTAAAAATAATGATGATAAGGAAATCACATAGAAGATTGCGAATTTTACATACTTTTTATTTTTAAGTAATTCTTTTGCGTTAGGTTTTAATCTTAATTCTTCTTTTAAATCCAGTGGCTTAATAAAATATAAAACAAATGAAAGAATAATAAAGAAGCCTGCCGCAGCGTAAAATGCGTAATGGTAACCTAAATGTCTGGTCACATAACCACTTATTAGCGCGCCTACAGCGTAGCCTAAGCTTCCATATAATCTAATTTTGGAATAATTATCGTTACTTTGAGCGCTATAAACGGCCGTATAACCATCAAACAAAGAATAAAATGGTTGACCGATAACAGCTAGAAAAAAGACCATTAAAATAATTATTGGTAAATCAGTTACTTGCATTAATATTATTATTAATATTCCTTCAATAAGTGTCATTATTATCATAAAGATTCTATTAAAGTTAATGTTTTTAGCGGAAATACTAAAAATTATATTCGCAATCATCCCCACTAAAGGTAAAATCATTAACACAAGCCCAATAGTATCTTCTTTATAGCCTAAGATGACACTTAAGTATAACGGAAAAAAGGGATAAAAAGATGAATCCCCTAAATATCTAATTGCTTGTGAAATTTTATACTTAACTGTCTCCATATCTACAAAAGAAAGAGGCTTTACGCCTCTAATTCCTTATTAACTTCTTCATATCGTTTTAAAAGTAAGCGTTTAATGATATCTTCTAGCTTCTTACTTGATTTTTCTAATTTAAATTGATCAAGTGAGTCAAAGTATTCTTCTTTTATCTCATCATTAATGGAAATTGGCAAATAGCCATCAGCCATTAAATAATAGTTCATCATTAATCTTCCTAAACGACCATTTCCATCTAAAAATGGATGAATTTTTGAAATTGATAAATGAATATATGCGGCCTTTTCAATTGTAGAACCTTTAAATTCAAAATCTAAATAATCCATCATTCTTCTCATGCGGTCATAAACTTTAACATAATCAGGCGGTTGATGAATTGAGCCTCTAAGCCCAACATTCATTTGACGGTATAAGCCACCTGGCATAATCCCCTCTAAAATTTGTTGATGGACATCTTTAATAAAGTCCTCACTCATAGGAACTTTCTTTTCTACCGCATCAATAACCATTTCAAATGCTTTAATATGGTTTAGGAGTTCTTTTTGTTCAAGTTCTGAAATCTTTGAATCACTTGTAACCTTTTCTAAAGTAAATGCTTCATCTAAAGTAATTGAATTAGTTCCCTCAACATGAACCGCATCATAAGCATAAGTTACTTTAAAATCGTCTAAAACTTCCTTAAGTTTTTTCTCATCAACTTCTTTTTTAAGTTGTTCAAAATGTTTTTTCT
>JAAZKC010000015.1 GCA_012800005.1 Acholeplasmataceae bacterium
GAAGTTTATTACACTATTTCAGCATTTAAGGTTTTTGATAATAACAATATTACTAGCGAAAACATTCACACTTTAACAGATGAACAAATTGCCAATGTTTCTCCTTTGGTAGTTTCTGTTGAGTACCATATTAAACCTTCAGGTATAACTAGTTTTCCTTTTAACAAACTAGTATTTTCTGGAGTGTTTTCATTCATTCTATATACTTCATTTTTAAATCCACCAGTAATTGTCTTAGACTTAGAAACATTGGCAATTTGTTCATCTGTTAAAGTGTGAATGTTTTCGCTAGTAATATTGTTATTATCAAAAACCTTAAATGCTGAAATAGTGTAATAAACTTCATCTTCTGTCCAGTGTTCTTCATCATATTCATCTGTTGAAATAAAATTATAATCTTTACCCGCAACGAGGTGATTAATTATTCCATTAATATTACGTTTAATAGTTTTACTTGAAGTTAAATCTGTTGAAAGAGTTCTAATTTTTTCATCAGTATTTAAACTATCAAAAGTAAATGTAGAACTTAAGATATTGTGTTCATTCAGTGTTTTCATTGCCTTAAATAAAGCTTTTAATTCAATTTCTCCAGCTTCACCAGCATACTCTTCATTTTCAAGAACTTGAATTTCTATTTCATAACTATAATCTTTAATAGCTTCTTCCAACAACTCTTTAGTTATGCTGTTGATTGCCACAGATCTTGACATTGAATGGGCTAATTTATCGCTGTTATCACCTAGTAAAATATCTTCTCCTGCAATAATTCTAAATGCTCTTAATGTATGATATATTTCATAACTTGTCCAGTGATCTCTATCATATTCTTCAATTGTAAGATTTGTATACCCTTGATTTTTAATTAGTTTATTTATAATCGGTGTAATGTTATCTTTAACTGTGTTACTTAATGCAAATTCCTCTGAAAGTTTTTCGATTTGATTATCAGTTAAAGTTCCAATATCAAAAGTAGCTTCTAATATTTGATATTCATCTAATAATTGAAGTGACTTTAATGTATGAGATATTTCATCTTTAGTCCAATGATCTCTTCCATATTCTACACAAATGGTATCATTATAACCTTGATTATTAATTACTTTGCTTATAATTGTAGTGATATTGTCCTTAACTGTGTTACTTGAAGAGAAGTTTTCTGAAAGTAAATCAATTTGTGTGTCCGTTAATGTTCCTATCTCAAAATTAGCATCTAACATTTGATATTTGTCTAATAATTGAAGTGATTTTAGTGTAGAAGAAATTTCAGTTTCAGTCCAGTGTTCTCTTTCATAATCAACAGAAATAGTATCGCTATAACCGTGATTATTAATTACTTTACTTATAATTGTAGTAATATTATCCTTAACAGTGTTGCTTAAAGAGAAATTCTTTGAAAGATTTCCTATTTGTGTATCACTTAATGTTGCTATATTAAAAGTATCTTCTAATAATTGATATTCATCTATTAGTTTAAAAGACTTTAATGTGTAAGAAATTTCAGTTTCAGTCCAATGTTCTGTTTCATAATCAACAAAAATAGTATCATCATAACCTTGAATAGTAATTACTTGATTTATAAGTGAAGTGATATTATTTTTTACTGTTTTACTTGAAGATAAATCTGTTGATAATTCTTCAATTTGTTCATCAGTTAAAGTTCCTATCTCAAAAGTAGAGCTTAAAATACTATAATTATTTAAAGTTTTAATTGCTTTAAATAACGCTTTTAATTCAATTTCTCCAGCTTCACCAGCATACTCTTCATTTTCAAGAACTTGAATTTCTATTTCATAGTTATAACTCTTAATAGCCTCTTCTAATAATTCTTTAGTAATACTGTTTATTGTTACAGAACTTGACATTGAATGCGCTAATTTATCGCTGTTATCACCTACTAAAATATCATCTCCTGCAATAATTTTAAACGCTTTTAATGTATGAGATATTTCATCTTTAGTCCAGTGATCTCTTTCATAAGTGAAATTAATGTCTGTGTAGCCTTGGTTAGTTATTATTTGATTTATAATTGGTGTAATATTATCTTTGACTGTATTACTTGAAGAGAAATTTTCTGAAAGTGAATCAATTTGTGTGTCCGTTAATGTTCCTATATCAAAAGTAGCGTCTAACATTTGATATTCATTTAATAATTTAAAAGATTTTAACGTATAAGATATTTCTGTTTCAGTCCAGTGATCTTTCTCATAATTAACAGAAATAGTATCATCATAACCTTGAATAGTAATTACTTGATTTATAAGCGAAGTGATATTGTTTTTAACTGTTTTACTTGAAGATAAGTTTGTAGATAATTCTTCAATTTGTTCATCAGTTAACGTTCCCATCTCAAAAGTAGAGCTTAAAATATTATAATTATTTAAGGTCTTAATTGCGTTAAATAAAGCTTTTAATTCAATTTCTCCAGCTTCACCAGCATACTCTTCATTTTCAAGAACTTGAATTTCTATTTCAAAACTATAATCTTTAATAGCTTCTTCTAATAAATATTTAATTATACTGTTAATTGTTACAGATTTTGACATTGAATGCGCTAATTTATCACTATTATCGCCTATTAAAATATCATCTCCTGCAATAATTTTAAACGCTTTTAATGTATGAGATATTTCATCTTTAGTCCAGTGATCCCTTTCATAAGTGAAATTAATGTCTGTGTAGCCTTGGTTAATTATCATTTGATTTATAATTGATGTGATATTATCTTTAATTGTATTACTTAAAGCAATATTCTCTGAAAGTGAATCAATTTTGTCTTCAGTTAACATTCCTATATCAAAACCGGTATTTAATATTTGATATTCACCTAATAATTTAAAAGATTTTAATGTATAAGATATTTCATCTTTAGTCCAATGATTTCTTTCATAATTGATAGAAATAGTATCGCTATATCCTAGATTAGTAATTAACATATTAATAATTGCAGTAATATTATCTCTAAATGTGTTACTTGAAGATAAATATTTTGAAACATTTTCAATTTGATCTTTAGTTAAGGTTTCCATGTTGAAAGTAGTTTCTAATACTTTATAATCTTTTAATAGTTTAAGAACCATTAATGTATTAGTTATTTCTTCTTCAGTCCAGTGGTCTCTTTCATAATCTAAAGAAATATCTGTATAGCCTAAATCATTTAATAACCCTCTTATGATTGCTGTAATATTGTGTCTAATTGTTATGCTTCTGGATAATTTATTCGAAAAATCAGCAATATCTTCATCAGTAATGTTTTCAAAATCAAGATTAGAATCTAATATACCAAGTTCATTTAATTCTTTAAATGCATTCAATATTGCCTTTAATTCCGCTTCTCCTTCTGTCCCTTTATAAGAAACATCACTAGGAACTTCTAGTAATACTACCGAACTAAAACTATCAAAAATTTCTCCTAATAATGTTGGAGTAAATTCACTAATTAATTTGGAATTGGCCATTATTCTTGAAATCTTATCAATGTTTTCGGTTGTTAAAAATAAAGTTAAATCGAAATTATCGCTTAAAATATCATTTTCTATTAAAATTTTTCCTAATAAAGCAATGTATTTAACTTCATGTTTGTCAAAATTTTCAATAAATTTTTCTTTATTAATTAAACCTTGTAAAGTTTCTTCTTGTTCTAATGTGTTATGAATATAGGCAGCAATTAATCCTTTGTTTGAGTCTATAAGTTCAAAATTAAAAACAACATCTACCATATTTTCAATTTGTTCATCTTCTAATGCCATTAAATTTTCACTGTCAAATATGTTTTTTGCTTCTTCTAAATTGTTTATACCTAAATCTTTTATTGTTTTATAAACATTTTTTATATTTTTAAAGTCTTCAATTAACTGTTCTGGACTTGGCTTATTAATAGTGTCTTCATCAATATTATAAGTAGCCATGAGTTCTTGGACTTCTTCATTATTTAATAAAAAATTTAATCCTATTGGAAGTAAGTACTCCAACCATTGTATTTCAGCTACTTTGTCAACCACTTCAGTTACTGTTGCATCATCAAAAGAAAATAATTGATTTTCAATATTTTCTTCAAACTCTTGTTTATTAATTATTTGAATTACACTAAGCATCGTTACAACATCTTTCGTTAAATCAATGCTTTTTAAATTTGACATAGTTAAATACGTTTCATAATCTTTGTCTAAATTTTCTTTTTTAATTTCATCATACAAATATTCAACCGCAACAAGCTGAACAAGATTTAAAACTTTTGTTTTATTTAGATTTTCTTTTATTATTTCAATATCTTCATCCGATATTTTAAATATGATATTTTCATCAAACTCGCCATCTGCTGCCTTAATAACAATTTGAGCAATATTGACACCATATTTAAGTTCTTTTCTTATTTTTACTGATTCTTTTTTCCCCGCAATTTTAACATCAACTTTGAAAACTGAATCAAACATTTTTTCATCTAAATCTGTTGTATCATATATCTTTGCAACCCATGTATCATCATATAAAGTTAAAAGATCACCATAAGCACCCATATTTTCTTCAAAACTTTCTAGTTGAACCGTCTCTCCACTATTACCACCTTCGATAGTTTTCATAACTGTAGATACTGAACCATATATTGAAGAAATTCCCGCCAATGGAATTGCTAATAAAAGAACTACAAGAAGTCCTCTAATACTACCAATTAAAGCCCCCATAAGACGCTTTTTATTAACTTTTTCTTTTGGCTTAGCAAATTGCCAACAAATTAAAGTAATTAGTTTTAATATAGTAATAGAAAGAATAAAATAAACTATGAATAAAGCCACCACCAAAACCAATTTAACAACCCCATAAATAATTTCTAAAGTCTCTGAACCAGGAGTAAAAAGAATGTGATATTCTGGATTTTCTGAAAAAATATCCCTTAATAAGTGTGGAATTATTTCTCTAATAGTTGTAACATGTTCTTGAAATTCTTGTGGAAAAAATTCTTTAAGAAAACTTATGTTTAAGTCTAATAATGCTTCTGCAATAAATGGAATCATAATAACCGCAAGAATTAAAAAAAACATTGAAAAAACGAGCTGAAAAAGAGATTTTCTCATCCCCTTTATAAGCCCGCCTAGTGCTCCCATGATTATAATAACAATAAATGAAACACTTAGAATCATACCTGCCTGTTCTAACATTGTTAAAACCCCCTTATTTATGATTCTTTATTTAATTTTATCACATTGTTATTTTAAATAATATCGCTTTTATAAATTATTTTTATTTTTTTTTAAAAAAACGGCTTCTCGCCGTTTTTGTTAACTAATGGTGGCTCCAACCGGAATTGAACCGGTGACACACGGATTTTCAGTCCGTTGCTCTACCGACTGAGCTACAGAGCCATAAATGGCGGTCCGGACGGGACTTGAACCCGCGATCTCCAGTGTGACAGACTGGCATGTTAACCACTACACTACCGGACCCGCATGAATAATCATATCATATTTTATTACTTGTTTCAATTGTTTTAAGGCTTTATAACCTTTTTCTTTTGTCTTGTTTTTTTAAAAGTTCGTATAATGTTTTAATAACTTCATGATTAAAAGGATAACTTCTACTTTCAATCATATTAATTAAGATTTTAAAGTGATGATTTATAACTTTCACAAGTTCTTTAGGATACTCATATTTCTTAATATGATATTCGTATTCTTTCCTATCTAATACTTTATATTCAAATTTATTATTAACACTAACATCTAAATCATAATCAATGTATTTTAAACCTTCATTATCTATTACTGCCGGTGATGCCATATTACAATAATAAAAAACGCCTTCTTTCCTAAGCATTGCCATAATATTAAAAAATCTATTTTTAAAAAAGAAACTGATAGATGGATCATGTGTCATCCAATTTTTTCCAGATGATTCAATTACTTTAGTCCTTGTTTTTCCTACGACAATAATATCATTCGTTTTATCTAGTAATGTTTCTTGTCTCCACATACGATGAAATTCTCCAGAGTGTTTATAAGAATAAACAGGAAAACGTGACCCTAATTTAAGATTTGTCATAAATATTCCCCTTATATAAAATAATTATAACACGGATACATTTTAAGACATAAAATAATTAAATTTATGACTGTTTTATTTTAAAAAGATAATTTAAAAAAAGGCGTAGTGATGCAATTTCACTACGCCTTAATTTATTTATTTTCTTTCTGTAATAATTTCTTTTGACTTCATCATTCTTACGGTATTAGAACGTTCTTGGTCATCTAATTTCATTTCAATAGTTTTAATATTTACTTCTAATTCTGGAATCATAATATGCTCAATCGCATTAACTCTTCTTCTTGTTTTTTCAATTTCGCTTGCGAGCATATCAACACGCTTTTCAATGACCGCTAGTTTAATTAATTTAGGTAGCGCGTCACCTAATTCTAAAATAGCCTCATCTAATACTGCTGGAGTGTTATAAAAAGAATAAGTTATTTCTTTTTCATCTTTTTTCAAAACTTTAATATTAGGAACGTAAACACTCATAATGTTTTCTTTAGAAAATTCTAGTTCAACCTCGTTAGAAGGAATACTTAAAGCATCATATAATACATAAGGATTGCTTTTAGCTAATGCCTTTTTATATAATCCCACACTTAAAGAAAGCAAACCATTAACTTCCTCTCTTAGAGCTTTGGCATCATTAATAATTTCCATAAATCTTCTAATCATTTCGTCTTGTTTGTCTTTAAGTAGTTTATGACCACGAGTGGTCATTTCTAATTGTTTTTTAAATTTTGTTAATTCTTGTCTTGTAGGATTAATTTGTTTTTGCATAATTAATAATATTTTTTAATATTTTCCTCACTAACTCTTCTTAACTCTGATGCAGGTAAGATTCTTAATAATTCCCAACCTAAATCTAGTGTTTCTTCTATTGTTCTATTTTCATTAAAACCTTGGTTAATATATTTATTTTCAAACTCATCAGCGAATTTTGCATAAAGTTTATCAATTTCTGATAAGGCACTTTCACCTAAAATAGTTGATAACTCTTTAGCTTCTTTACCTCTTGCGTAGTTAGAAAACAACTGATTCATTGTATCAGCGTGGTCTTCTCTAGTTTTACCATGACCAATACCTTTATCCTTTAATCTTGATAAACTAGGTAATACATCAACTGGTGGAGTAATATTTCTTAAGTTAAGTGGTCTACTTAGGATAATTTGTCCTTCAGTAATATATCCAGTCAAATCCGGAATTGGATGTGTTTTATCATCTTCTGGCATTGTTAAAATTGGAATTTGTGTAATTGAACCTTTTTTACCACGAATTCTTCCCGCTCTTTCATATAATGAAGCTAAGTCAGTATACATATAACCAGGATACCCTCTTCTTCCAGGAACTTCTTTTCTTGCGGCACTAACTTCTCTTAAAGCTTCAGCATAGTTTGTAATATCAGTTAAAATAACTAAAACATGCATTCCCAGTTCAAACGCTAAGTATTCTGCCGCAGTAATTGCCATTCTTGGGGTAGCGATTCTTTCAATCGCTGGATCATTGGCAAGGTTAATAAATAAAACTGTCCTTTCAATTGAACCACTCTTAGTAAAATCTTCAATAAAATAGTTCGCTTCTTCAAAAGTAATTCCAATTGCCGCAAACACTACCGCAAACTTATCACTAACACCTCTAACGGTTGCTTGTCTAGCGATTTGGGCTGCTAAGCGGGCATGTGGTAAGCCTGAACCTGAAAATATTGGCAGTTTTTGTCCTCTGACAAGCGTATTAAGTCCATCAATTGAAGAAACACCAGTTTGAATAAATTCACTTGGATAGTCTCTTGCGTAAGGATTAATTGGTTCACCATTAATATTTTTCGTAGCCTCAGCGATAATATTACCTTTATTATCAATTGGTCTACCCATTCCATCATAAACGCGTCCTAACATATTAGGAGATAACGATAACTCAATTCCTCTACCTAAAAAGACAGCTTTGGCATCGTCAATTTTTAAGCCTTGAGATGATTCAAATAACTGAACTAGACACGCCTCTTCTGAAACTTCTAAAACTTTACCAATTCTAACCTCACCACTTGCGAGTCTTACTTCAACTAATTCATCGTATTTGACATTTTCGGTTTTTTCTACAAGCATTAAAGGACCGACGACTTCTTTTATCGTTTTATATTCTTTAATTGCCATCTTACATCTCCTCCAATGAATCAAATTCTAAAATCATTTCATCCATTATTGTTTGATAATGATTTTCAACTTTTTCTTCTTCAACATATTTAAATCTAGAAATAACTTCTCTAATTTTCATTCTTTCAATATCACGATATGATTTATTTTCACTAATCGCTTTTAAGGCCATTGTTGACCAAGATAAAATTACATTTAACATTAAATATTGTTTATCAAGTGATGTGTAGGTATCAATTTCATTAAAAGCGTTTTGATGAAGGTAATCTTCTCTAATCATTTGCGCAGTTAACAGTTTAATTCTATCAGTATATGATAGTGAATCAATCCCAACTAATCTAACAATTTCTTCTAGTTCTGATTCTTCTTGAAGTAATGCGATTGTTTTTTTAACTTGTTCACTCCAACCTGGTTTTTCTTTATCTAAATGTTCAAAAATAACATCTTCATATAATGAATAACTTCTTAACCAGTCAATGGCTGGAAAGTGCCTTCTGTAAGCCAAACTTGAAGATAAGCCCCAAAACACTTTTACAATTCTTAAAGTAGCTTGTGAAACAGGCTCTGAGGTATCTCCACCTGGAGGTGATACTGCCCCAATTGCGGTAATTGCGCCAGTTGTATTATCTAATGTTTTAACTAAACCAGCTCTTTCATAGAACTCAGCTAAACGAGATGATAAGTATGCTGGATAACCTTCTTCACCTGGCATCTCTTCTAAGCGTGAACTCATCTCTCTTAAGGCTTCTGCCCAACGGGAAGTTGAATCAGCCATAATCGCAACTTTATAACCCATATCTCTAAAATATTCCGCAATAGTAATTCCTGTATAAATACTCGCTTCTCTTGCGGCAACTGGCATATTAGAAGTGTTTGCGATTAAGACAGTACGTTTCATTAGTGATTCTTTTGTGTTAGGGTCAATTAGTTTAGGGAATTCCTGAAGTACGTCTGTCATTTCATTCCCACGCTCTCCACAACCAACATAAACAATAATATCGGCATCTGCCCATTTCGCAAGTTGATGTTGAACAACGGTTTTACC
>JAAZKC010000016.1 GCA_012800005.1 Acholeplasmataceae bacterium
AGAAAAATTTGAATCAAAATTAATTGAATTGGTTAATTGTTTTAGAAAATTCACACATTATAATAAGATGATGGTTTGTGGTAATGGCGGAAGTGCGTCTGATTCTCTACATTTTGTTGGAGAAATGATGAAGAATTTCACCATTAAAAGAAGCATTGATGAAAACATCAGTAAAAATTATCAAAAGTTTCATGGTGAAGATGATGTGTTAAAACATACTCATGGAGCAATAAGGACGATGTCATTAACAAGTGAGATATCCTTAATTACTGCGATTGCGAATGATATAGGATATGATTATATATTTTCACAACAGGTTTATGGTTATGGAGATGAAGGAGATATATTATTTGCATTTTCAACATCAGGAAACAGTAAATCAGTTATTAATGCTTGTAAAATGGCACAAGCGAAAAAAATACTTGTCGTTGGTTTTACTGGGAAAACAGGAGGTAAAATAAAGGATTACTGCGATATTTTAATTAATGTAGATTCAACTGATACAATAGTTATTCAACAAAATCATGAAATATTATTTCACATAATTGCTCAAGTTTTAGAGATTGAGAGGTTTTCAAATTGTTAATTATTGGTATTGATATAGGTGGGACTAAATCTGCTACTGTTATTGCTGAAGTTAAAGAAGAAAATGTGGTTTTATTTAAAAGTAGAATAGAGTTTTTAACATTAAAAACACCTAAAAAAACAATAGAACAGTTGATATTTAATATTGAAAATCAATTAAAAGAACTAAAAATATCAATTGATGAGGTTGAAAAAATTGGTATTTCTTGTGGTGGTCCACTAGATGTAGAGAGAAGACTTATCATGTCACCACCTAATTTACCAGGATGGGATAATGTTCCTATTTGTGACATATTTGAAGAGAAATTCAACAAAAAAACTTTTTTAATGAATGACGCTGATGCTGGTGCAGTTGCTGAATGGAAATATGGAGTAGCACAAGGATATAATAATGTCATATTTATCACATTTGGCACGGGATTGGGGTCAGGTCTTATATTAAACGGTCAATTATATAGTGGTGGAAGTGGAATGGCTGGTGAAATAGGCCATGTTAGATTAACTGATGGAGGACCAGTAGGTTATGGTAAAAACGGTTCTTTTGAAGGATATTGCAGTGGCGCTGGAATTCAACAACAAATTAATTGGCTTATCGCAGCAAAAAAACAAGAAGGAATCTATAAAGAATGGTTTAATAAAAAAGTTAATACAAAAAAAATATTTGAATTAGCAAAAAATGGAGATGACATCGCAATAAAATTTATTAATAAAGTAAGTTATAATTTCGGTAGAGGATTAGCGATATTGATTGATATTTTAAATCCTGACATTATAGTTGTGGGTGGCATATTTATGAGGAATCATGAACTATTTAAACAATACATGAATAAATCATTAAAAGAAGAATGCCTAACTGCAAATTTAAAACATGTAAAAATTTTACCTGCTAAGTTAGGTGAAAAAATTGGCGATTACGCTAGCATATGTGCTGCTTTGAATGGAAAGGAGTAAAAAGATGAAAAAAATAAAAGATAAAGAAATATTAGTAGGAGCTGATTTTGCCGGTTTCCCACTAAAAGAAGCAGTGGTTGAGCATTTGAAGAAAAAAGGTTGGAAAGTAACAGATGTAGGAGTAAAGTCACTAGAAGAAACAAATACAGATTTAATGTTTCATCGTATTGGTTTAAGAGTTGGAGCAATGATTAGTGAAGGTGAATTTGAAAGAGCTCTATTATTTTGTGGTACTGGAATGGGTATCCATATAGCAGCGAGCAAATGCCCACGGGTACATGCTGGTGTTGTTGAAAGTGTTCCAGCTGCATTAAGAGCTATAACAGGAAATGGTGTAAATGTACTTGCGATGGGAGCATTTTATGTTGCACCTCAAATGGGTTGTGACATTGCAGATGCATATTTAAATGCAGAATTAGGTTCTGGATATGAATGGTGGCATAATTTCTATGAGTTTCATAAATTAGCCATAGATGAATTGGATGCATTTGATTATAAAAAATATAAAGAAAATAATTTTAAAGTTGAAAAATTGGGAGATTATGATTTAAAATTGGAAACAAATCCAAACAAATGATTGTGCAGTAACAAAATACCCCCCCACATAAAAAAGATTATTCTAACAATGATATAATACCTCTAAAGTAGACACATGAAATAGATAAAAAGTTTAATTATGTATAGATTCATGATTGAATTTTAACAAAAATCAAGGCGCAAACTTTGGAGGTTTTTTCTATGGGTAGAATTATTCGTTTATGAAAATAAAAATTAATAATTTATTTTAAAAAATATTAATCATTAAAACGCTGTTATGACAGTTTTAATAGTTTCTCCAAAAAGGCATGTAATACAAATATTTTTTTAAAATGATTAGGGAGTGGATAGGTATTTTTTTTAACTGTATTTGTAAAATAATAAACCTATTTATAGTAAGAAAATGCCTTTCTTTACTTGTTTTTATGTTGAAAACGTCTTTTTTTGCTAAAAAAAGGAATTAAATTACACAATTTTTGCATTTTTGGTTTATTTAATATTGTGTGAAACCGTTTATTTTGTTATAATAATCGTAGAGTTAGGAATGATTTAATGCAAGATTTTAAAAATAAATACACTGAAGAATCCATTCAAATATTAGAAGGATTGGATGCGGTTAGAAAAAGACCGGGAATGTATATTGGGTCTACCGATCAAAGAGGGCTCCATCATTTAGTATGGGAGTTATTAGATAACGCGATTGATGAGGCTTTATCTGGTTTTGGAGATGAAATTACATTAACAATTAAAAATGATAATAGTATTATAGTCGCTGATGCAGGAAGGGGACTTCCATATAAAATGCACGTTAGTGGAAGGCCAACCACTGAGGTGATTTTTAACATGCTACATAGTGGTGGTAAGTTTTCTAGTGAAACTGGTTATAAGGTTTCTGGTGGTCTTCATGGTGTTGGTGCGGCTGTTGTTAATGCATTAAGTCAATTTTTAGAAGTAACAATATACCGTGATGGTTTAATTCATAAGCAAGTATTTAGTGAAGGTGGTCAAGTTGTCGGTCCACTTGAAAATTTAGGAACTACAAGAAAAACTGGGACAACTATTCACTTTAAGCCTGATTCACGTATTTTTACTACAACTCTTTATAATTATGAAACAATTAAAGAAAGAATGAGAGAAAGTGCCTTTTTAATTAAAGGCTTAAAGATGACTTTAATTGATGAAAGGTCTAATCAAAAAGAATCTTTTCAATATGAAAGAGGTATTGTTGAGTATGTAGAGTTTTTAACTAAAGAAAAGACCGTTTATCATGATGTTAAGTATTTAGAAGGTGCATATAAAGTTAAAAAGGCTATTATTGAAGTGGAAACTGCACTTCAATTTACAAACTCTTATCAAGAAAATATTATTTCATTTGTCAATAATGTAAGAACTAAAGATGGCGGTACTCATGAAACAGGCTTTAAGAGTGCCTTAACTAGATCAGTAAATGATTATGCAAGAAAATATGGTCATATAAAAGAAAAAGAACCTAATATTGAAGGTGTCGATATTAGAGAAGGAGTTACCGCAATCATTTCTTTAAGAATTCCTGAACATTTATTAGAGTTTGAAGGACAAACTAAAGGAAAATTAGGAACTCCTGATGCGAGAAATGCGATGGAAAACATTATTTATGAAAAGATGACTTATGCGTTAGAAGAAAACATTGAATTCGCTAATGGCATTATTAAGCGTGCTACTGATGCTTATAAGGCAAGAGAAGCCGCAAGAAAAGCAAGAGAAGATGCAAGAAGTGATCGTAAACGTAATAAAAAAGAAGTAAGTTTATCTGGTAAATTAACTCCAGCTACAGGAAAAGATAAAACTAAAAATGAGCTATTTTTAGTGGAAGGTGATTCTGCGGGGGGAAGTGCGAAACAAGGAAGAGATAGACGTTTTCAAGCAATCCTACCTTTAAGAGGAAAGGTTATTAATAGTGAAAGAGCTTCTACAGAAACGCTTTTAAAAAATGAAGAGATTAACACAATAATTCACACAATTGGAGCTGATTTTGGTGATTATTTTGATGTTAGTAAAATGAATTATGATAAAATTATTATCATGACTGACGCGGATGATGATGGTGCGCATATTCAAGTATTATTATTAACGTTTTTCTTTAGATATATGAAACCATTAATTGAGGCTGGTAAATTATACATTGCACAGCCACCATTATATAAAATTACTACAGGTAGAGGAAAAAATGAAAAGGTTAATTATGCCTGGAGTGATGAAGAATTAAATGTTTTAACAAAAGATAATAACTCAATGATTCAAAGGTTTAAGGGTTTAGGAGAGATGAACTTTGATCAACTTTGGGAAACAACGATGAATCCTGAAAATAGAACTTTAATAAGAGTTACTATTGATGATGAGGGTGACGCTGAGAAACGTGTATCGATTTTAATGGGCGATAATGTTGCGCCAAGAAGAGAATGGATTGAACAAAATGTTGATTTTGAAAATGAAGATGATTTTTTAATAAAGGAGGTTACATATGAATAAAAAAATTAATACCTTTATTGAAAAAATAATCGATGAAACGCTAGAAGATGTGATGGGAAGTCGCTTTGGAAGATATAGTAAATATATTATTCAAGATAGGGCGCTACCTGATGTTAGAGATGGGCTTAAACCAGTTCAAAGAAGAATTTTATATGCAATGTATAAAATGGGAATGTTTTCTGATAAACCTTATAAAAAGAGTGCTCGTATCGCTGGTGAGGTAATGGGTAAGTACCATCCCCATGGAGATTCGAGTATTTATGATGCGATGGTAAGATTATCTCAACCTTGGAAACAAGCAGTAACACTAATCGATATGCATGGTAATAATGGTTCAATTGATGGTGATAGTGCTGCGGCGATGCGTTATACTGAAGCGAGATTAACTAAGGAAGCTGAAAGTATGCTAGAGGATATTGATAAAAGAACTGTGCAGTTTGTACCTAACTTTGATGATGAGGAATTAGAGCCAGTTGTCCTACCTTCAAAATTTCCTAATTTGCTTGTAAATGGGGCTTATGGGATTAGTGCTGGTTATGCCACAAAAATCCCTCCACACAACTTGTTTGAAGTTTGTGATGCAGCAATTAAAAAGATTGAACATCCACATATGACAATAGAAGAATTACTAGAAATTATGCCAGGACCAGATTTTCCTACAGGTGGAATAGTTCAAGGTTTAGATGGGATTAAAAGTGCTTTTACTAAGGGTGAAGGCAGAGTAATCATTAGAAGTAAAACTGAAATTGAAGATATTTCTAAAGATACTTATAGAATTGTTGTAACGGAAATTCCTTTTGAGGTTAATAAGGCTGATTTAGTTAAAGAAATTGATGCTTTAAGAATTGATAAAAAATTAGAAGATATTAATGAAGTTAGAGATGAGTCAGATAAAGAAGGTTTACGCATCGCAATTGACCTAAAAAGAGGTGCGAATGTTGAGGTTTGCCTAAACTATTTACTTAAGAACACGAAACTTCAAGTAAACTTTAATTATAATATGGTTGCGATAAACCAACAAAGACCTATGCAAATGGGTGTTTTACCGATTTTAGATTGTTATATAAACCATCAAAAAGAAGTTATTACTAATAGATCTAACTATAACTTAACAAGAGCGGAAAAACGTCTTCATATTGTGTTAGGTTTAATTAAGATGGTTGATGTTTTAGATGGAGTTATTAAGACAATTAGAAGTTCTAAAAACAAACAAAACTCTAAAGAAAACTTAATGAAGAAATATGAGTTTACCGAACTTCAAGCAGAAGCAATTGTTACCTTACAACTTTATCGTTTAAGCTCAACAGATATTAATGCTTTAATTAAAGAAAAAGCTCAATTAGAAAAAGAAATTGAAGACTTAAAAAGCATTTTATCTGATGAAAGAAAATTACTGAATGTCATTAAAAAAGAACTAAGAACTATTCAAAAGACATTAGGTAGACCGAGAAAAAGTCAAATTGAAGAAGAGATTGACACAATTAAAATTGAAAAAATTGACCTTATTGCAGAAGAAAACGTTAGGGTTGCGGTTACAAAAGACGGCTATATTAAACGTTCAAGTATTAGAAGTTATGCTGCAGCGGCAAGCGCTCCAGGCTTAAAGGAAGCTGACGGATTATTATTTGATATGGAAGTATCAACGCACGATACTTTATTAATGTTTACAACTTTGGGAAATTATATATATATGCCAGTTTATGAATTAGAGGAATCTAGATGGAAAGATTTAGGGACATATATTAATAATATTATTCCAATTGAAAAAGATGAATATATTATTAAAATTATTTTAGTTAAAGACTTTAATGAAGAAACTAATCTATTATTAGCTACAGAAGGTGGAAAAATTAAACAAACTAAACTTGCAGATTTCAACGTAAGTAGATATTCAAGAACGATTAGAGCGATGAAATTATCTAAAGGTGACCGTTTAACAAGCGTTGAAATGGGGACTAAGTTTAATATTATTTGTTTTTCAAAACGTGGTCAAGCACTGCGCTTTAGACAAAGTGAAATTCCAGTTTATGGCACACAAACAAGCGGAGTTAATTCAATGAAATTAAATGACAAGGATAAATTAGTAAAAGCTATTTATGCAAAATCAACTGATGAACTTTTAATTCTTTCCTCAAAAGGAAATTTAAAACGTGACGCAGTTAGTAATTATCCACTAAATAAACGTTTAAGAGCGAGTGTTGTTGTTTGGGAAGATAGACCAAGAAATCCTCACTTTATTAGAGATGTATCAACATTATCTTTAGAACAAATAAAAGAAGATGTAAATATTTTAATTACAGCTAAAAAAGGTTCCATTTCTTTAAAGGTTAGTGAATTAAAACCAAGTGTTGCTGAATACGGAAGATCTTATTTAGCAGATAGTAAATTTGGCAAGAGTTTATTTATTAATTTAGATAAGGTTAATGAATCAATAGATCCTGATTTAGTTGATGAAGGCAAGGAAGAATTAGACAAACCTATTAAAAAAGAGAAAAAAGAGCTTGAAAAAACAGATGCTGAAATAATTACATTGGAACGCCAAGAAGTAAAAGAAACCACATTAAAACCAAAGGAAGAAAAAATAAAAATAACGAAATTATCACTATTTGATGACGATTGGAAGGATTCTTAATGAAAGTTACAATTAATAATAAAATTTATGAATATGAAAAAAACACAACCTTAGAAAAGATTAAAGAAGATTTAGGGATTACTGCTTATGCGGCAACTGTAAATAATCGTCTTAGAGAACTAACTTATAAACTAACTTTTGATGCGGAAATTAGGTTTTTAGATTTAACTGATAAAGATGCGATGCGGATTTATGAACAAACTTTAAGATATGTCATTTTAATGGCTGTTAAGGAGTTAAATCCTAAATTATCTTTAAAGTTTAACTACTCAATTTCAAGAAGTATTTTAGCGGTTTTTGAAAATTTAGATTCGCGTTTAACACCAAAAATGTTAAAAAAACTAGAAGCGGAAGTAAGAAATTTTATGGATAAAAAACTTCCAATTGTAAGAACGAGAATGGAAGTTGATGAAGCGGTAAAGTTTTATAATGAATTGGGCTACACTGATAAAGCTGAAATTTTAAAATATCGTGAAGAAGATTATGTCAATATCTATGAGTGTAATGGTTATAAAAACTATATGTTTGGCTACATGCTTCCTAATACATCTTATTTAAAAGAATTTAAGTTTATGTTATATCAGCCAGGTTTTATGATTCAATATCCAAGAAGTGAAGTTGGTGGGGTAATTCCAGAGTTTGATGACGCTCCAATATTTAATAAAACTATTAAAGAAGCGAGCATTTGGGGAGATATTATTAAAGGTGATAGTATAGCGAAAATTAACCAATATGTAGAAGACGGCCGCGCTGTTGAATTAGTTCAATTATGTGAAACCAAACATAACCAACAACTCGCAGAATTGGGCAGTGAAATTTATGAAAACAAAGATAGAATTCGCTTAATTTGTATTGCTGGTCCTTCATCAAGTGGAAAAACTACTTTTTCTAAACGTTTAAAAATTGAACTTTTATCAAGAGGAATTACACCTGTGATGATTTCAATGGATGATTATTATCAAGAACTTGATAAAGCGCCTCTTAATGAAGATGGCACTCCTGATTTAGAACACATCGAAGCTCTTGATACAAAACTGTTTAATGAGCACATAAAAACTTTAATTAATGGCGATGAAGTAACATTACCGCACTTTAATTTTAAAACCGGTAAACGTGAACAAGGCAACACCTTTAAAGTTAGTGAATCAAGTCCAATAATTATTGAAGGAATTCACGCACTTAATGATTTATTAACACCGTCGATTCCTGCATTCCAAAAGTATAAAATCTTTATCGCACCACAAACACAACTTCATATTGATGATCATAACCCAATTAGTTTTACTGACTTAAGATTATTAAGAAGAATGGTAAGAGATCAAAAATATAGAAATTCCCCTGCAGAAGAGACGCTAGCGATGTGGGATTCGGTAAGAAAAGGAGAGTTTAAATGGATTTATCCTTTCCAAGAAGTCGCAAACTATGTTTTTAATAGTGAACTTACATATGAGTTTTTGGTGCTAAAAAAACACGCTTATAAGTCACTATCAAGTATCAAAAGAGATTCTAGCCACTTTATTGCCGCCAATAGACTTATTAAATTTTTAAAATACTTTAAAGAAATAGATGATGATTTAGTTCCAAATAATTCTATTTTAAGAGAATTCATCGGTAGAAGTGTTTTTCATACTTAATAAATAACGTCTGGGCGCGCGCAACAATAAATAAAGTAATATATAAGCAATATTAAAAAGGATTGATTAAAAATGAAATGTTTAGAAAACATTAATAGAATACAAATCGGTAACAACTTAATGATACAACTTTTTAATCTTTATTATCAAAAAGGTAAAGCTCACTATTATAAGGATATTTTTGCAAGTGATGAATCTAAAATTATTAAACAAACACTTGAACATGATATCATCGCGATTGGTGAATTTTTAGAATTAAATATTACTAAACCAAGGCTAAAATTACTGGCCAGTCAAAGAAGAGAATATGTAGCTAAAAACAATGAAGAAAAGTTGCTGTTAAACATTAAATCCGCATTAGAAAGAATTCAAAGTTTAGGAGATGATTTTAGTCTTATTTTAAATGAGGTTATAGATTTAACAAACATTTTGTTTAGAGATTTAAAGAAGGTAAAATTTGTAAAGAAAGGCGTTTTAAAAGAAGGTATTATTATCCCTTTTGAAAAAATGCCAAGTAAAGATCAACTAACTAACTTATTTATTAAATTCAACCAAATAAGACGCCATAAAAAACACGAATTATTAACAATAATAAGTAATTTTTATGTTGATTTTGTTATGATAAGACCATATACAGAACATAACGAATTAATTGCCCTAATACTGATATATACGATTATCGCAAAAGAGTTTAAAGTATGTAGCTATGATTCATTTTTTACAACTTTAAATAGATTTAAAAAACGTTTCGCAGATGCTTTAGTATTTTCATTTTATGATTGGGATAATGGAAACTCACAAACAGAACCATTAACGAAAGTCTTCGTAGATGCATTAGAGATAATGCATACAAATGTAGAAACCTTAGAAAGAGCATATAGATTTGATTCAAACTTAAATAAAACAGATATAATTGAAGCAATCATCATGAGAGGACCTAGTGTTTTTAGTAAAAAAGACATCAGAGAACAAGTCCCCCTAGCAAGCGAGTCAACAATCAATAGAACTTTAAGTCTTTTAAAGGCACAAAAAATTATTGTTCCTCTTGGTCAAGGTAGAAGTGCTAAGTGGCAACGAGTTGTAGGGAGGACAGAAAAATTCAAAGTCGAATCGTTAAATTTGTTTAACGAATAAAAAGCAGCTAATTAAATTTAGTTGTTTTTTTTAGCAAAACATTGTTTATTAACTGAATAATAATTTATAAAAACAAAGAAAAAGAAATTGTTCATTGTTTGAACAAAAAATTTATTAAAATATTGTTTTTTGTTCAACCATTAAACAAAAAACAATCATTTAATAATTGAACAATAATTCAACAAGTGTAAATAAAAAAAGTAGAAGTTGTTCAATGACTAAACAAAGAAGTAAAAACAAATTGTTCAATTAATAAACAAAATGAAAAACAGAAATTGTTCAACGACTAAACAAAATGATGAAGACAATTGTTCAATTAATAAACAATTTTAAAATCAACAAGTAAAATAAAAAAAACGAACTTGTTCAACAAGTGAACAAAGAAGCAAATTTAATTGTTTAGTTAATGAACAATTTTTAAAATCAATAAATAGAATTTTAAAAAAACAGCGTTGTTCAATCAGTAAACAAAGTAAGAATCTAAAGCATTGTTTATCTATTAAACAATTATTTTTTTATTAAAGTTTGAAAATAAAATGATGAAAAAACCTTTGTTTAACAATTTAACAAAGACATTAAATTTTAATTGTTCGGTTGTTAAACAATTTTTCTGATTAATAAAAAAACAAAATGAAAAAGTTTTCATAAGAAAAAAAGACACATGTAGATAAAAGTAGTAGAAGTAGTAGAAGTAAAAAAATGGCATATACATTTTAAAAGTTCGAAATTGACTTAAAAAGAGTGAGATTGACAATAACAAAGCCCGACAAAACTAAAACAGTCGCAACCGACGGAAGTTTAACCTTAAACTACGTAAAATACATTTTTTGGTTATGATTAATCAAGATATTTTACCTAAAACCCCTTGTTAAATTAATCAATATTTAAAAGTTTGATACATTTAATCAAGGGAAGAGGTTAAGTTTCACTTTCCTTTTTGTTCCTATAATGTATATTATGTAAACCAATAAATAAAACGACAGTAATGCGACCAACTTATTTAGTGTGAATTGTTGTGGATAATTAAAGGGGTAAACTTTAGCCTCTTGTCTTCAAACTAGTGTATTTTTACCCCCTATTAAATAATTTTGATTGCATTTTGGAATGTTTTCGATAAATTAACTTTCTATTTTAAAACTTTGATTTGTTTCGTGATACAATATAGTTGAGGTGGCATTATGAAAAAAATATTAATCGTTTTTACTGGTGGAACAATTTCTATGACTTCATTTGGTGAA
>JAAZKC010000017.1 GCA_012800005.1 Acholeplasmataceae bacterium
ATCTTTTCAGTAAATAAATTTCTTTCAATATTAAAATCTTCTAGCGTTGGAAGTTTAAGTAATACTTCTTTTACACCTAATACTTTCGCAATATAAAAGACTCTATCTAAATCAATAATTTCCATTAAAGAATACGTTATATCAATATCTAAATTAGAAATAGTGATTTTTTGTTCTTTAAAAGCATTTTTAAGAGCATCTAAGAATGAATCATCTTTATAATAAATACTTTCACCATTTAACTTTCTAAGGGGCATAGATGTTAAATTTAATTCTTTATATAAAGTAATTTGTTCATCAAGTGATTTATATTGATCTAAATATGCAGTAATCATAATTTATACATAAATATTGCCCCTGCGACAGCTACATTTAAAGATTCAATTTTCGTAGTTTCAATTTTAACTTTTTCATCTAACATATCTTCCACCTCTTTTTTAATTCCACTGCCTTCATTTCCTAAAATTAAAACAAACTTTTCTTTAGCTTTAAAGGTCTTTAAATCTTTCCCTCCTAAAGGAAAAGAACCAATAATTTGATAATTTGATTTCTTTAATTTTTCTATCTCTTTTACTAAATCAGTTCTTACAAGGTTAGCGTGGAAAATGGCTCCTTGAGAAGAACTAATGACTTTTTCATTATAAAAGTCGGCACTTTTATTTGAAACAATTATTGTTTCAAAACCAAAACCAACAGCTGATCTAATTAAAGCACCAACATTAGTAGGATCTTGAACATCATCTAAAATAAGAATCTTTTTAGAATATGGTTTGTTTTTATTAGGTTTACTTACTACCGCAAAAACATCTTTATGATTATTTAAAAAAGAAATTTGTTTCATTAATGGTTCACTAATTAAAATACCATCTTTATCTGGATTTGTTGTATAAATTTCTAACTCTTGATTAGTATTTAAAGCTTCCATAATTAAATGCTCACCAAAAATAAGAAACCTTTGTTCTTTATCTCTAAATTTCTTTTGTTTAAGTTTATTTATATATTTAATTTTTGCGTTGTCTTTTGATGTAATCATTTATTTATACTTTCCCATGCCTCTTTCATTTCAAAACCTAATAAAGATAAGTCAATATTACTATCCGGTTTAATAACCCAAATTTTAGTTTCTTTTACAGCTTCTTCTATTAAACAATCAAAATCTTTTATATATCCTTCATATTGCCTACATCTTTTAATTGTGGGTTTTGTAGTAGGTGCCACTGGCACATATATTGAACAACAATCTTCAAATGGTCTAATAGAAATATTATATGTACCTATATTTCTACTAATATCAATAATATCTTGTTTATCATAAGTTAATAGTGGTCTTAAAATAGGAATTCTTACCACATCCGTAATAGCTCTAATACTTTCTAAAGTTTGGCTTGCGACTTGACCAACCGATTCTCCCGTGACAACAGCTAAAGCGCCTCTTTCATTTGAAATTTTCTCAGCAATTTTAAACATCGCACGTCTCATAATTGTGATTGTATAAGAATCTGGAATATTAGTTAAAATCTCTTTATGAATTTTCATAAAAGGAACCATTAAAACTAAAAACTCATGTTTAGGGGTATAAAGTGCGAGTTTTTTAGAAATATCAATAACCTTTTGAACTGATTCTATTGAAGTCATTGGTGTTGATTCAAAATGAATCCCTTCTAAATAAAGGCCTTGTTTCATCGCTAAATAAGCACTAACAGGTGAATCTATTCCTCCACTTAATAAAAGTGATGCTTTACCACCAACACCAACAGGAAAGCCACCAATACCTTTTATTTTTTTTAAGTAAATGTAGGTTGCTTCTTCTCTTATTTCTATATAAAGAGTTTCTTTAGGGTTTTTAACATCTATTGTAAGTTTAGGTTTAATACGTTTTAAAATTAAAGGAGCGACTTCTTTAGTGAATTCTAATGATGTAAGTGGGTATTGTTTATAAGCACGCTTTGTCTCAATTTTAAAGGTTACTTCTTCTTTAATTTCCTCATTAACAAGTTCCACACAAATATCAACTATATTATTGATATCGTGATTAGTTACTTTTACAAAAGAAAATGAATTCAAGCCTGAAACTCTTAAAAGTCTTTCTTTTATTACTTCTTGTGAAATATCTTGAAGTTTTAAATAAATTCTGTCATGTGTTTTAAGCATTGGAAGATTTAAATCTTTAATATTTTGTTTTATAAGGTTTGTTGTTAAAGAGATAAATGTGTGTCTATTTTTCCCTTTTAACATTAAATCACCGAAGCGAATTAACACTTGGTCATATTTCATATTATCACCGCTATTATTTTACCATATTTAAGTAAAACTTAATATTCAAGTATTATAAATGAATTTTAGTTTTTAAAACGTTTGACATGCAAAATATATTTGATATAATATATTAGTCGGTAAAAAGCAGGCATCAATATGTTTATCAATAATCCCTACCCGTAGGGTAGTTAGTATCTATTTTCTGCTTATAGTGAAAACTAATTGGGTATTACATAAATTGATTGAATGCATTTTTACAGCCAAAATATATAAGGAGGTAAAAATAATGAGTCGTTATACAGGACCAACATGGAAAATTTCTAGACGTTTAGGCTATTCAATTAGCGAGACAGGTAAAGAGCTTAAAAAGCGTCCTTACGCACCTGGTCAACATGGGCAAAGACGTTCAAAATTATCGGACTATGCTCAACAGCTTCAAGAGAAACAAAAAGTTAGATTCACTTATGGTGTTTCAGAAAAACAATTCTTAAAAACATTCAAAGAAGCTAATAAAATGCCTGGTGTCCACGGTGAAAACTTCATTAAACTACTTGAAAGTAGATTAGATAACGTCGTTTACCGTTTAGGATTCGCTACAACTAGAGCACAAGCAAGACAACTTGTAAACCATGGTCATATCATTGTTGATGGAAATAAAGTTGATATCCCATCATATAGATTACAACCAGGTCAAAAAGTTAGTTTGAAAGAAAGATCGAAAGATTTGAAAATCGTTTTAGATGCTTTAGAAAACATGGTTTTAAGAAAAGAATTTGTTTCGTATGATGAAGACAAAATGGAAGGTATCTTTGTTAGATACCCTGAACGTAATGAAGTTCTTCCAGATATTAAGGAAAACTTGATTGTTGAATTCTACAACAGATAATAATAAACTCTCCTTCGTTGGAGAGTTTTTATTTCTTTTTTTAACACAGGTAAAGAAAAACCATAAAAGTAAAACATATTTTTATATTGAATAATTGTTTATTTATACATTTTAAAGCAAGAACAAAAGTGACTAAAGTCACGTCTGACCTATAACATGAAGTTATGGGTTTTTTTATTATTATACGATAAATGATATACTTTAAGTATGGAAGATATTTTTTTCAAATATCATCACAGGGCTAGA
>JAAZKC010000018.1 GCA_012800005.1 Acholeplasmataceae bacterium
TCTAGCCCTGTGATGATATTTGAAAAAAATATCTTCCATACTTAAAGTATATCATTTATCGTATAATAATAAAAAAACCCATAACTTCATGTTATAGGTCAGACGTGACTTTAGTCACTTTTGTTCTAAAAAATATAATCACCGTAAAAATCCAATGATAAAAAATAATCGTTGTTTTTATACCTAAAAGACTAATATTTCACACAAATAAACAATAAGTTTAAGATTTCTTGCTTTATTGCATTTTATTTGACTATAATATATAATATTAAAGGTGAAAAAGGGTGGTTTTTCTGAAAGAAATATTAACGGATATCCAAGTAAAGAAAACATTGACAAGAATCGCTCATGAAATAATTGAGCGTCATAATACACTAGATGAAGTAGTTTTAGTAGGTATTTTGACAAAAGGTTTACCTATCGCATCAATTATTAGTGAAAATATTTTTAAATTTAGCGGGCAAAATGTTCCCGCTTTTGGAATAGATATTACTGCTTATCGTGATGATGAGAAAAAGGCTTTAGAAGGATTAAAACTAGAGGCAGAATTAAGTAATAAAGAAGTAATATTAGTGGATGATGTATTGTTTACTGGAAGAAGTGCGAGAGCTGCGATGGATGCGGTAATGGATTTAGGAAGAGCTAAAAGAATTGAGTTAGCTGTATTAGTTGACCGTGGGCATAGAGAACTACCAATAAGAGCGGATTATGTTGGTAAAAATATTCCTACACATAAAGAAGATAAAATTTATTATGATTCTATAAAAAACATTGTTTATTTAAAGGAAAATCATTAATTATGGATATACTTATAAAGCAAGCTATTAAAGACGAGTATAATCGTCAGCTTAACCATATTGAATTAATTGCTTCTGAAAACTTTGTGAGTAAAGATGTCTTAGAAGCTCAAGGTTCAATATTTACAAATAAATATGCGGAAGGCTATCCAAATAGAAGATATTATGGTGGTTGTGAGTTTGCGGATGTGGTAGAAAATATCGCAATCGAAAGAGCTAAAAAGTTATTTAATTGTAACTATGCAAATGTTCAACCTCATTCAGGTTCTCAAGCAAATATGGCTGCGATTAGATCACTAATTAAACCAGGTGATAAAATCTTAGGGATGAAGTTAGATAGTGGAGGACACTTAACACATGGTTATAAATTATCATTTTCAGGCCAAGATTATGTTGGAGTTACATATAGTGTAAATAAAGAAACTGAAATGCTTGATTATGATGAAGTATTAGAAGTTGCAAAAAGAGAAAAGCCTGATTTAATAATTGCGGGAGCTAGTGCATATACAAGAATTATTGATTTTAAGAAGTTTAGAGAAATCGCTGATGAAGTAGGCGCAAAATTACTTGTTGATATGGCACATATTGCAGGATTAGTAGCGGCAGGAGTTCATCCAAGCCCTATTCCTCATGCAGATATAGTAACATCAACAACCCATAAGACCTTGAGAGGTCCAAGAGGAGGGTTAATCTTAACAAATGATGAAAAACTCGCCAAAATAATTGATAAAAATGTTTTTCCAGGCATCCAAGGTGGGCCTTTAATGCATATTATTGCTGCAAAAGCAATAAGTTTCTATGAAGCATTAGATGATTCGTTTAAAACTTATCAAAAACAAGTTATTAAAAATGCAAAAGTACTTGCAAAAGAACTTCAAAGATATGGATTTAGAATAGTTTCAAAAGGAACCGACAATCACATTGTCTTAGTAGATTTAACTGATTTTGATATTACAGGTCAAGAAGTAGAAGACTTATTAGGACGTGTTAATATTACGGTAAATAAAAACACAATTCCTTTTGATAAAAGAGGTGCTAATACAACATCTGGAATAAGATTAGGAACACCAGCTATGACCACAAGAGGATTTAAAGAGATTGAAATGAAGTTTGTGGCAAACCAAATTTATAAAGCAATTAAGTATCGTGAAAACGATTGCGAGTTAAATAAAATAAAACAAGAGATAATTGCCTATTTAAAGGATTATCCAATATATGAAGGGGTATAAACATGATTGAAAAAACAAGAAAAATTCCTGATGGAAAAGCCCAAAGAAAAGATTGGGATATTGTTGAATACAGAGAACCAAAATACTTGTATTTTCCAACTGCGGATTTAAGATGTCCTAAAGGAGAAGCATGTGTTGTTGATGGTCAACACGTTAAAGTAGGAGAGTTAATTGGAACACGCCATGGGGCATTCTTCCAACAACCAATACATTCCACTGTTAGTGGTAAGGTTATTGGTGTTGAAAAGAAATTACATGGTAGCGGAGATATGGTTGACTGCTTAGTTGTTGAAAATGATTTTAAGTATGAACTTCATGAAGATTGTAGGCCAAGAACAGATGAAGAGATTAATGATTTAACTAAAGATGAGTTTATTAAAATCATTGAAA
>JAAZKC010000019.1 GCA_012800005.1 Acholeplasmataceae bacterium
GTTGTTTTGACTGTGAATATTCCTGATGGTAAGGAAATCACTTCTTTAAAAATTAACGGTGAGGAACAAATTAGTTTACTTGATAATAATAAGATCGCTTTTGAAATGACAAGCGATACGGTAGTGTATTTAGGATTAAAGGATATTGAAGTTATTATTCCGCCAGATGTTTATTATGTTTTAACTTTGCCTGAAGGTGTTACATCAAATCAAAAAGATAATGGCGAAATTAAGGAAGATACGGAAGTTTTACTAACACTTAATCACCCAATAGAAGATGTTGTTTCATTTAAAGTTAATGGCATAGATAAGAAAGATGAGTTAAGTAGTAATAATACTTATGCATTTATTATGACAGAGGATGTAACAGTTACTATAATATTAAGTGTTTATTATAGTTTAACTTTGCCTGATGGTGTTATTTCAGATCAAGAAAATAACAATAAGATTAAAGAAAACACAACTGTTACATTAACTATTAATACTCCAATAGAAGATATTGCTTCTTTTAAAGTTAATGATATCGAGAAAAAGGATGAGCTAATTAATAATACGTACACATTCGTTATCACTGAAGATGTAGTAGTTAGTGTTATATTGAATGTTTACTATAACTTAACATTACCAGAAGGAGTTAATTCCAATCAAGAAGACAATACTAAAATTAAAGAAAACACAACTGTTACGTTGTCAATTACTACTCCAATAGAAGATATTGCCTCTTTTAAAGTTAATGATATCGAGAAAAAGGATGAGTTAATTAATAATATGTACACATTCGTTATCACTGAAGATATAGTGGTTAATGTTACATTAAATGTTTATTACACTTTAACTTTACCTGAAGGAGTTTGTTCAGATCAAGAAAATAATGATAAAATTAAAAAAAATACGGAAGTTTTATTAACATTTCATGAACCAGTTGAAGAACTGTCTTCATTTAAAATTAATAATTTTGAAAAAATAGATGAACTAACTAATGATACATACTCATTCGTTATTATAGAAGATACTATAGTTACTATTGAGAAAAAAGTTCCTGAAGAAGATTATTATGCAGTATACATTAATATTGATGGTTTTCCTAAACATATTTATGATGAAGCTTTGAGTAAAGGGGTTGTTCCTAATTTATCATATTATGGTAGTAAGGGAATGTTTTTTACGAATTTACAAACGATTTTCCCTTCAATCACAAATGCGGTTCAAGCAGCGATTATTTCTGGGGCACACTCTAATGAAACAACTAATGTGATTGCCTATTTTGATAAAACAGAAAATAAAGTTATTTCCCAAGAAAGAACAAATTTAGCGCCAACATTTTATCAAGTTGCCGCAAGCAATGGAATTTCTATTGCATCAGTAAGACATTATCCCGCATATCCAGACCCGCTTTCAACAACTAATTTAAACTTATTGTATATTAATGTTCCTGAGGGGGAAACTGCGGATGGAGAGTTAAGATTTTCTCAAGCAATAAAAGCTTTAAAGGGAGAAGAATTTGTCTCTGGCAATTTAACATTAAGGTTAGAAAAAATCCCTAGATTATTTACCGTTTATGTTGATGATTTAGATGCGATTGGTCATAATGGAATTTCTTATGGAAATACCCCGGCTTTAAGTTTAGAGGGAAGAAGAAATAATGTTATTAATGCACTTGCGAAACTTGATGCAAAAATTGGTGAACTTGTAGAAGTTTATAAAGAAGCGGGAATTTATGATAAAACAGTCTTTGCGATTACTACTGACCATGGGATGTCACCTTATGGTTCATATTCGCCGATTAAAGATAAATATGGTGATTCCAAACTTCCTGCTTTAAAAGCGAAAATAGAAAGCATCAATCCTTTATATAAGTTTGAGAGTTTAGCACCAGGTGAAAGTCCCAACCCTGGTACAACAGTGGTTGCGATTGGTGATAATTTACAAAAAGGATTAACTTTCATTGGTGGCATTAAACCAAGTATTCAAGAACTTATCGAAATTCAAACAATTTTACAAAGTGAACCATATATTTATAAAGTGTATAACCGCAACGAACTTATTTTACAACAAATATGGCGAGGTGCTGGCTTTGATTTAGTTGTTGTGCCATCAGAAAGATATCATTTTTCTAGCGAAACAAAATATTATCATGCTTCACATGATACTTATTTGCCGACCTCAAAACATATTTTTGGAATTATTTTTGGGGGACCTGTTAAACAAAAAGTTGTAAATGAAGAAGCCCTAAATATTAGTTTTGGTAAAGTTATCGCAGAGACATTAAAAATAGATTTAGGTCCAACCGCAAATGCACCAACAATTGATTTTTGGAAAGAAGAATAATTATAATAAATATCAATCAAGAATTTTCTTTTTATAATAATATTTAAAATGCGATTTGAGTCGCATTTTTCTTTCTTTAAGATAATTATATCTAAAGGGTTTCATCTTTTATTAATTAAATGTTTAATCGAATATATTACTTTTTATCTTAAAAGATAAATGTTATAATGATAGTGAGGAATTATGGAAAGACACGAGTTATATAAAAATTTAGAAAATTTCAATGAATCAATAGAAACTTTATTTGTCTCTTTAAAGGTTGATGCTTTAAAGATAAGAATAAAAGAACTAATGAATCTTCAATTGTCGCCTAATTTTTGGGATGATGTTACTAAGGCGAAGAAAATAATTGAAGAATTAAATGACAAAAAAGAAAAAGTAGACACCTATGAGGAGATTAAGTCTACTTATTTAACGATAAATGAATTATTAGAAATTACTAATGAAGAAGATGAAGAATATAGTTTAATAATTGAAGAAGTTAAATCATTAAGTGAAAAAATTAAAGATTTTGAGGTGTTAACCCTTTTATCTGGTCCATATGATAAGGAAGATTGTTATTTAGAACTTCATCCTGGTGCCGGTGGCACTGAGAGTATGGACTGGGGTTCAATGTTATATAGAATGTATTTGCGATTTTCTGAACAAAAAGGTTATAAAGTAGAAATTCTTGATTATCAAGCTGGTGAAGAAGCGGGAATTAAAAGCGTTTCTTTAAAGATTAAAGGTAGTTATGCCTATGGAAATTTAAAAAGTGAACATGGAGTTCATAGGCTAGTTCGTATTAGTCCTTTTGATTCTAATAAAAGAAGACACACATCATTTGTTTCTTGTGAAGTTATTCCAGTAATTGATGATGAGGTGAATATTGAAATTAATGAAGAAGATTTAAAAGTAGATGTTTATAGATCTAGTGGTGCTGGTGGGCAATCAGTAAATACTACTGATAGCGCAGTAAGAATTACTCACTTACCTACGGGAATCGTAGTAACTTGTCAAAATGAACGAAGTCAAATTAAAAATAGAGAAACAGCACTATCTATCTTAAAAAGTAAACTAGCACAATTAGAAGAACAAAAAAAACAAGAAAAAATTGATTTGTTAAAAGGTGAACAAAAAGATATTGCTTGGGGTTCCCAAATTAGATCTTATGTCTTTCATCCATATCAAATGGTAAAAGACCATAGAACTAATGAAGAGTCATCACAAGTAGATGATGTAATGGATGGAAATATTGATAAATTCATTAAAGCATATTTAAAGGAGACGGCATGAAAAGAGATAAAATTCTAGAGCTAATATTAATTACTGTAGGAATCATTTTAATGAACTTAGGATTTTATTTTTTCTTTTTGCCAATGGACTTAGTAACAGGAGGCGTAACAGGTCTTTCTGTTATTTTTGAGAAGTTTAATATTGATGCCTGGATATCAATTTTAGTTTTAAATATTATCTTTTTATTTATTGGACTTATCTTTTTAGGAAAAGAGTTTTTCTTAAGAACAATTTTTGGTTCTTTATTATCTCCATTTATTGTCTTTATTTTACAAATTTTCAAAGTTCCTGAAGATTTAATTATTAGACAACTAACAGAAACTCCACTTTTAGTTAGTGCTGTTTTAGGAGCTTTATTAGTTGGTTTTGGATTAGGAATAACCTTTAGAAATGGCGGTTCTACGGGAGGAATGGATATTGCCCAAATAGTGCTTCATAAAAAGTATCATCAAAATTATACTTTTTCATTTTTAATAACTGATGGAGTTATTGTCTTATTAGGTTTCTTAGTATTTAAGGATGTTGAAAAACTATTATTTTCAATTGGAAGTGTTATTTTAATGTCAATAATTATCGATAATTATTCCATTAAAGGAAGAGCTGGTTCAACATTATTTATTGTCACAAATAAACCTTTATTAGTTAGAGATGCTATTTTTGCTTCAGTAGACCGTGGAGTGACGATGATTAATGCTAAAGGTGGTTATAGTCAAGCCGATAAAACTTTAGTTATTTGTGTAGTAAATAGAAGAGAGTTAAATTTAATAAGAGAAGTGGTAAAAAATACTGATACAGATTCATTTACCTTTATTGCTCAAACGAAGGAGGCAGTTGGCCGTGGGTTCTCGCGTGATTAAAAGGTTAACAAGTTTAATATTATTATTACTCACAAGCCTTCTTGCGGGTTGTGAGGTGGATTTTAATGTTATTTCATTTGGTAAAAGAAATAGAGATCCACAAATAATGGAAGTATACGAATTATTAGATAAACACTATTATGAAAACTTACCTGTGGATATTTCTAAAGTTAGAAGTATTGATGAACTTTTATCGTTTACTGATAATTATACATATATTTATTCTAATATAAGAAGTATCGATATTGGTGATAAATATGTTGGTTTAGGAATTACGATTCAAGAACATAAAGATGGTCTTTTTATATCTGCCATTAATGTACTTACTGAATCAGATAACTATCTTTATGTTGGTGATATTATCACAAGTGTTAATGAAACTAATTTAGCTGGATTAAAATTTGATGAAAAAACAAATCTTTTAAAGGGTAAAGAGGGCGATGAGAAAAGATTATTGGTAAGTCGTTTTTCCGAAGAAGTTTCGGTAACACTTAATTTATTTGAAGTTCCCTATGAGAGTATTTCTTATTATAAAAAAGGCGATTACGGTTATATTAAAATTTTAAGATTTACCACAGAAACAGATGAACAATTTAAAGATGCATTAACGGATTTAGAATCTCAAAATATTAGTGGGCTTTTAATTGATGTTAGAGATAATGGTGGGGGTTATTTAACAAGCGCTGTTAATATCTTAAGAGAATTTATTAATGACACTGAACCAATTTTATATACATATTATCCTAAAATAAATTATTATGAGTCTTATGAAAATACCCCAATAGAAGAAAAAACATATCCGATTGCGGTTTTAGTAAATGGAAATAGCGCTAGTGCTAGTGAAGTTATCGCGGGTACCATGCAAAAATATGGCCATAAAGTAATAGGTAGCATTACATATGGAAAAGATTTATTTCAAATCTCTGTAAAACTTAAAAAATTTCCTGAAGGTACTTATTTATCATTTACCCAAGGCTACTGGCTTTTAAAAGATAAATCATCAGTTAGAAAAGGTGTAGTTCCTGATATTTATTATCCACAAGTTGGAGTTTTATCAATTAATTATCCAGTAGTTTATAAGGAGTTTGATAAAGGAGAATCACATCCCTTACTTAATTCTTTTCAATACTTGCTTTCAAGAATGTCCGCACATATTTATGAACCTGGTTTGTTTGATGATAATTTAGAAGAAATGATTTTAGAATATCAAATAAATAATGGTTTAACAGAAACTAAACGTTTAGATAAAGAAACTCAATTACATTTAATAGATTATTATAGAAGTTTAATTAAAGATGAAGTTAACGATTATCAACTTAACTTCGCCTTAGAAAGTTTTTGATTAAAGATGATTATTAGTAAGATAAAGAAAACTAAATATGGTTATAATGTCTATTTTGATGAAGAAGTCGTTCATATTGAATTATCTGTGTTTCTTTCTCATAAATTAAGAAA
>JAAZKC010000020.1 GCA_012800005.1 Acholeplasmataceae bacterium
AAACTATGCAAGATGAATTTGGCATAACATCTAATATGGAAATAATGTTTAAAGAAGAAAACTTAGTAAAAGGAGAAAATTTAGTCTTAAAAGTAAAAAATGTTGAAAATGTAAAAGGTGTTACTTGGTTAGGAAGTGTTGTTGATATAACGCAACCTTTAGAAAGTTACGATAAAGAGATAGTAGAGGCGTTTTATAAAGATGGTAATTTACTTTTGATGGTTGAATTTTTAGAAGATGAATACAGTTTGAAGACTGATAAAGCGATTAATGATATTAAAAAGATTTTTAGTGAATATGATACTAAATATCGTGGAGAACCAATTAATGCCAAAGGTAATCGAGATTTAGTTTTTAAAGAAGGGGTTACGATTATGAGCGTTGTTATTCCAATTGCGCTTTTGATTTTAATTTTAATTTCTCAAAGTTGGATTGAACCCCTTGTAATATTAATTAATTTGCTTGTTGCAATAGTAATTAATTTAGGAACTAATTTCTTAATGCCAAGTGTTTCGTTTTTAACGATGGCAATCGCAAGTGCTTTACAGCTTGCGATGAGTTTAGACTATTCTTTATTCTTTATTCATAGGTATATGGAAAAACGGGAAGAAGGCATGGATAAAATGGCAGCTGTTAGTGATGCCATGAGAGGTGCGATGGGGTCTGTTACTGCGAGCGCACTAACAACTATATTTGGTTTCTTAGCATTATTATCAATGCGTTATACATTAGGAACAGATATTGGATTATCTCTTGCGAAAGCGGTTTTTATAAGTTATTTAACAGCGATATTCTTAATGCCTTTATTATTAGTTTCATTTGATAAATTGTTATTTAAAACTAAACATAGAAGGTTAATTCCAGAGTTTAGTAAATTGGGAAAAGGAATTTATAATGTGAGATGGGCAGTTACTATAGTATTAGTAATAATTGCGGGAACAGCGTTTTATTTCCAAACAAAAACTAAGTTTTTCTATGGTGCTGCAGGACTTCCTGATCCAAATAAAATAGAAACAAGACATGATAATGCAATTGGTGAAGTGTTTGGGTTTAATCAACCAGTTGTGGTGTTATATAAAAATGAACAAAAGTCAGAAGCGATTGAGTTTGCCAATATAATGTTAACCAATGAAAAAGTCACAAGCATTCAAAGTTTAGTAACCACAATCGATCCAGGAATGCCTGCTGAAATAATTCCTAAGGAATATAAAACTCAGTTTATGGGCGAAAATTATTCAAGGATGATTATTAATATTAACTTGAAAGCTGAATCTGAAGCAATGTATGAAATGAGTGATTTTATCGTTGAAAATGCTAAAAATTGTTTTGGAGAGGCAAAAGCATTAGGAGTTGTTACATCGATTAGTGAAATTAAAGATGTTTCCATTAAAGACAGTACTGTTGTGGCTATCGTGTCAATTACGGCAATTATGTTAGTAATTGCGTTAGTGTTCAAATCAGCAATAATTCCTGTTATCTTAGTTTTATTAATTCAAACAGCGATTTGGGTCAATATCGCAGTTCCTTATTTTCAAGGTAAAACATTATCATATATTGGTTATTTAGTTGTATCAAGCCTACAACTTGGGGCAACAATTGACTATGCGGTATTACTTACTAGTAGGTATCAAGAGTTTAGGGGAGAAAATATGACACCTAAAGAGGCTTCTATTAGGGCTTTAACAAAATCAAGCCACTCAATAATCGTTTCTTCATTAGTTTTAGCTGTTGCAGGTTTTAGTGAAGCATTATTATCAAATGTTGAGGCGGTTAGTGAAATGGGTGAATTAATTGGCTTTGGAGCGATTTATTCAGGAATATTTGTTTTATTTGCCTTACCGGCATTATTAGTAGTATTAGATAAACCAATAAGGTTACTTACATATAAAAGAAAGGAGAAAAAAGATGAAAAAAATAGTTAGTATATTAATTATGATATTATCACTATTTTTAGTTGGTTGTGAAAAAGAAAAGGAACCAGAAGTACCGGTTGTTAAACCTAATTTTCCAACAGTTGAAAAAGCATTAGAGACTAATAAAAGTGATGAAACAATTTATGTTAAATTAAATAAACAAGGTGAAGTTGAAACTCTTAAAGGAGTTTTACACTTAACAGATGTGAAAAAAGATACGTTTGTATCATATAAAGGAAGTTTTTTAAATAAAGGACATGCAAACTTATCTAATGTTTTAGATTTAAATGTCACAAACGATTTAGTTAAAGCACCTATATTAGAAGATATGGATGATTATTTCTTTGAAGTCGCTTTAGATAAGGCTTCATATACCTTACCATTTAACTTTAAACTTACTTATAAATTAGATGGAGAAGAAAAACTTTATAAAGATATTAAAGGAAAAAGTGGTAATGTAACTATTGAACTTGAAGTTAATTCCGCTTATGAAAGTGGTTATTTAGCGCAAATTCAAATTCCAATTGACATTGAGAAAAATAAGATAGTTAGTAAAGAAGGCACAAGCGCGAGTGTATTAGTAGGTAAAACAAACACACTAGCATATATGGCGATGCCAAATTCAAATAACAAATTTATAATTGAACTAGAAAGCAAAAACTTTAGTTTAGGTTTAATTCAAATTACCCTACAAGAGTTTAATTTGTTAGAAATGATTCCTTTTGATATATCAGTGTTTGAAAACGTTCCTTTTGATGCAACAAAACTAAATGATATTTCTTTAATGTTGGCAATGCTTGGTAATGTCTCTTTTGATATGACAATGTTTGGTGATGTTTCATTATTACCACAAGCCATAGTTCAAACCAAGGGTGGAATTAATCAAGTAAAAACAAATTTAGATGAATTAATAAATGGATTACATCCAGGATTACTTGGAGCATTTAATTCTCTTGATACGGAAGAACAAATCAGTCTAGATGCTTTAAGCCCAGAAATTGTTGGTAAACTATTAGCACCTGGAACATTAATTGATCCTATTACTGAAACAAATCAAGCAAAATTAGCGATTTTACCACATATTGCTGCGATTCAAACTCAACTTGGTGTAGTAAATAATGAGGTTAGCAAATTGAATGCATATATTGCAACACATAAAGAAAATATTGCTACATATATAGGAACAATCAGTAACTATAATGATGCATATGCAAAATTAAATGAAATGCTAACAACCATTACAGAAATTGAAACAATTGTTAATACGATAGTACCACAAATGAATAATGTAGAGGCACTTATTGAAGGAAAAGATGCTTTCATTCAAACACTTAACCTATTAGCAGTAAAATTAGAAACAATGAAAGCAGCTAATTTA
>JAAZKC010000021.1 GCA_012800005.1 Acholeplasmataceae bacterium
AAAATCAACTGCGAAGTTTTATCCAGCGAGATTTGAAAAAACCTTTATAAATTGGATGGAAAATATTGAAGATTGGTGTATTAGTAGACAACTGTGGTGGGGCCATAGAATCCCTGTTTGGTATAAAGGTGAGGAAATGATAGTTCAAGTAGAAAGCCCTGGTGAAGACTGGCATCAAGATGAAGATGTTTTAGATACATGGTTTTCAAGTGCGCTTTGGCCTTTTTCAACATTAGGTTGGCTTCATGATAAAGAAACATTCAATAGATATTATCCAACAGATGTTTTAGTAACTGGTTATGATATTATTTTCTTTTGGGTTGCGAGAATGATTTTTCAAGCGATTGAATTTACTGGTGAAACTCCCTTTAAAGATGTTTTAATCCACGGACTTATTAGAGATGAAAAAGGCGCTAAGATGAGTAAATCCGCTGGTAATGGAGTTGACCCTATGGATGTTATAGAAGAATATGGAGTGGATGCGCTTAGATACTTTTTGTCAACTAATTCAACACCAGGATTAGATCTTCGTTATGAAAAAGAAAAAGTAGAATCAAGTTGGAACTTTATTAATAAAATTTGGAATATCACAAGATTTATTAAACTTAATCTTACTAATCCAAAACCATTAAGTGAAGTTAAACTAAATTCTTATGATAAAGATATTTTAATGAAGTTAGATGATGTAATTAAACTTGCAGATAGATATTATGATAGCTATGATTTTAATGAGGCAAGTAGATATATTTATAATTTTACTTGGGATGAGTTTGCGAGTAATTATTTAGAGTATGCGAAGCTTAATCTAAAAAAACATCAAGAGTCCACCGAAAGTACACTTTATCACGTAATTATAACAATCTTAAAGTTATTACACCCAATTATGCCATTTGTAACGGAAAGGTTATACCAAGATTTAACTGATGATTTATCAATTATGGTATCACCATGGCCAACACCTTTAAATATTAAAGATAGTAAGGCTAAAGAAAAACTAAATGTGATTAATGATTGTATTAAACAAATTAGAAACTTTAAACAAGAAAGAAACCTTACTAAAGATTTAAAAATCCATTTAGTTTCTAAAGTTAATTTAGTCGAAGATAAAGAATTATTAGCACACTTCTTAAAGACCACTAAATTAAAACTTAGTGAACCTGAAAATAAAGAAGAGATGTTTTTATTAACTGGGACAAACTATGAAATATATATTTTAAAGGCGGATGTGATTTCTAAGGAACAAGAAATTAAAGAATTAAAAGAAAAACTAGCATATTTAGAAAATGAATTAAAGAGAAGTAATAATATTTTATCTAACGAAAACTTCTTAAAAAAAGCACCAGCTAAAAAAGTTTTAGAAGAAAAGGCTAAACAAGAAAACTATCAAAGCCAATATAATTTAGTTAAGGAAGCATTAGAAAATTTATGTTAAAAGAATTAATTTCTTGGGTAGAAAACAGACCGAGATTTAAAGATAAAACGTCTTTAGAAAAGTTAAAAAACTGCGCTTTAGCTTTAGGTAATCCGCAAGATAATTTTAAAGCAATTCATATTACCGGAACCAATGGAAAAGGCTCAACAGCGCAGTTTATTTACTCTATTTTAAAAAAAGAAAAAACAGTTGGATTATTTATTAGTCCTTATATTTTAAAGTTTAATGAACGTATTCAAGTAAATGGTATGATGATTACTGATAAAGAATTATTAGAGTATTTAACATTTATGAAAAACTTCATTTTAGAATATGAAAAAAAGACTAATGAATCATTTACATTTTTTGAGATTATGACATTAATGGCTTTTAAATATTTTAGTGATAAAAAAGTAGAGTACGCAATTATTGAAGCGGGAATTGGAGGAAAACTTGATTCAACCAATATTATATTGCCAGTTTTATCAATTATTACATCAGTTGGAAAAGACCATGAAAAACAGTTAGGTAACACATTAGAAAGTATTTTAGATAATAAATTAGGTATTGTAAAAGAAAGTGTTCCTTTAATTACGGCAGTTACAGGTTTTGATGAGTATATTAAAAAATATGTTAAAACTTTAAATACTGATGTAACTTTCTTAGATTTAAATGAGATTAATATTATAAATTCTTATCCTTTAAAGTTTATATTTAAAGGTGAAACATATATGCCAAAACTAGAAGGTATTTATCAAACTAAAAATGCTAGTCTAGCTATTATGGCAGTTAATTATTTACTACCTAATTTATCTAAAGAAACAATCAAAAAGGGGATTA
>JAAZKC010000022.1 GCA_012800005.1 Acholeplasmataceae bacterium
GGTTAAAATATACTTGATCTAATTGTTTCACTTTCATAATACAATTATATCAAAAAACCACCCTGGCTATCCAGAGTGGTTTTTCTTTATGGGGTATTTAACTTATTTTATTTCGTTACACCCTCTTTTTTATCATCCTTATAAAGCTCATAAAATTGTTTCATTCTATAAAGTCCCCGTCTAGTAAATCCTTTTAAATTAGGATAGTTTTCTTTAAAGAAATCAGCAAGTTTTTGGATAAAAGAATCTCCATATTCCAAATTATTAGATTGAATGCTTATATACTTTCCAATATCACGATACATAAGTATTAATTCTTCATTTACTTTATGATACGCTCGTGCTTTTCTTGATTCAATAATACTAATGACTTTTTTAAACTTTTCTTCATATTGTAATAAATTACTCATAAATAGTTTTATATACTAAAATAGTCGTATATTTTTATCCTTTCACTTAATATTACAAATATTTTCGGTTTTTACTTTAATATTTTTAAAAAATTGATTAGTACTCGTATTAAGATTAACCATTTTTTCATGAAAAAAGCCTCAGAAACACGAATTATTCTAAGGCTTATAAATTTCTATAATCGTTTTGTTGGCTTAATAAAGCCATTACTAAAGCAAGATTTATTTGGAGACATTATTTATCTTAATGGATGAAGAAGTTATAAAAACCATAAAAAGTTTAACAGGTCATTTTTTTACCTTAAAGTAAACGGTTTTTACTTCGCTATATTTCATTTAATATATTTTCGTTTAATAAAAAATCTTCAAGGCAAATAGTAATTATCCCTTTTTCATCTCTTCTCGGTTTTAAATAATTTCTTACAATAATAACTTTTTTAAAAGAATTATCTAAAAGATTTAACGACTTGGTTTCTTGTTCTCTTTTTTCTTTTGATGGGATATTATAAACCGATTGAATAAAGATTTTATTATTTCCTAGATTAGCGACAAAATCAACTTCTAATTGCTTATAAACATTAAAATTATTTGCATTTTTAGTATACTCAGAGACAACTCCAATATCGACCTTATATCCTCTTCTAATAAGTTCGTTATAAATTATATTTTCCATTATATGTGGTTCTTCTTGTTGCCTGAAATTAAGCCGTGAATTTCTTAGTCCTATATCGGTAAAATAATATTTTAAAGGTGCATTTATATATTTTTTACCTTTTAAATCGTAACGATTAGCTTTTTTAATTAAAAAAGATTCTTCAAATATTTTTAAATAAGAATATATAGTATTTCTAGAAAGTGATACCTTACCAACTGACTTAAATGTATTTTCTAATTTAGTAGGGCTAATTAATGTTCCTATACATGACGCTATTATATTAAGTAGTTCTTCCATTTCTTTATCATTTCTAATATTGTATCTTTCTTTTATATCTTTTAAATAAATTTCTTCAAATAAAGAATCAAGATAATTGATTTTTTGATTTATTTCTTTTATTTGAAGTAAATAAGGCATACCCCCATAGTTTATATAATCATCATAAGCCTCATCAAAAGATAAATTTTGACAATCAAAAAATTCTTTAAAACTAAGAGGCATAACATAAATTTGATCTCCTCTTCCTCTAAATTGAGTAACAATATCAGTAGATAAGAATTTCGAATTTGATCCCGTTACATAAACATCTAAGTTTTTCTTTTGTAATAAACTATTTAATAACGGTACGAAGTTGTCTACCTCTTGTATCTCGTCTAATATTAAATAAAATGTTTCTTCTTCATTAATTTTGCTATTAATAAATTCAAGTAAATTGTGAGGATTTAATAAATTTTCATTTTCAATTGTATCTAATGATATAATAATAATATTTTCTTTTTTTACCCCAATAGATAAAAGATAATCATAATATATTTCCTTTAGTAAATAAGATTTCCCACACCTTCTAATACCTGTAACAATTTTAATTGCCGAAGTGTTTTTTCTAGATATTAATTCTTTTAAATATTTATCTCTATTTATTCTCATTTCATCCTCCTGTTGAACTTTTTTACAATTAATTGAATTTTTGTTCAATTGAATTATATATCATTTAAAATTTAAAATCAAATACTATTGAACTTTTTTGCAATTAATTGTACTTTTGTTCAATGGTTTTCATTTAATAACAAATTTGATTGTTTTTTTCGCTTTTAGATTTTAAAGCAAAAAGGTCTGATACCAATTGTATCAAACCTATGTTTTTAATGTTTTAATATTTAGTGGCACAGTTTCATATTAACATTAACAATCTACTCTATCATAAATAACTTCTGCTGCAGTATGTTCATGCACTGCATAGTGAAGTTTATTTTGAACAGTTGCAAAAAACGCTTTTGTTAAATCAGATCTAGGATCATAATCAACTGAAGTTGCATATATATCAGTTACTTGTTGATAAAAGTTTCTTTCTGAGGAACGGATATCTCTAACACGTTGTAAAAGTTCACGAAAGTAACGATTACCTCCTTGTTTTAACCTTTCATCATCAAGAGTAAAACCTTTTTGAATATATTCATGTAATCTCTCGGTTGCCCAACGGCGACAACGAGTAGCTACTTCTGATTGCACACGATATCCAATAGCAATTATTATATCTAAATTATAATGGTCGATATTCCTTTTTACTTGCCTTTCGCCTTCAGTTCGAACTAACAAATATTTTTTGTGAGTTGACTCTTTGCTAAGTTCTCTTTCATCATATATGCAATCTATATGATAACTTATGTTTTGCTGAGAAGTATTATAAACTTCAGCCAGTTGTTGTTGGGTAACCCATACATCATCTTCAGAAAAACGCACAGATATTTTAGTTACACCATCTTCATCTTGATATATTATTAAATTATTCTTTTTCATAGTTAGTCACCTCATCTTTATTTTTCATGTGTTTTTATTACTATAATTTTAGCATATATTTTAATCTAATATTTATTATCTTATTTCTATTAAATATCTAATTTTCTCGTATACATCAAGGGTAATTGAATATTCATATAGTTTTTCATAATTTATCCCTATTTCTTTAGCGGCATTAACTGCAAAGTTTAATTCTTCATTATCTAGACTTTCATATTTGAAAATATCGCAAAGAACTCTTTCTTTATCATATGTAGGGACATCATTGCCAAACTCGGTTTTAAGAAATGTTTTCCCCGTATTATAATACTCATTATTAACTCTTTTTACTTTAATACAATTAATTCTATGAGTATTATAACTTGATGGAACATTAGCTTCTATTTCTTTTAATGATTTATTAGACATTTTATTTAAAACTAAAGCTGTATTACCTGAATATATAATTTTTGAATATCTTAGATAATTGATAAATAAATCATCTTCAAAAACATTGGAAAGTGCATATATTCCTCTTGATACTCTTACAATACTTTTATCATTTACCATTCTAGTTAAATATATCGTTGGAACTCCTAATTCTTTAGTTATTTTATTAGTAATATATCCTTCATTATTATTCATATATTCAATTATTTTATCTTCATAATTCATAAAAACACCTTCTATTGTTGTCTTTGTGCCTTTATTATAACACATATAAGGCACATAAGCAACAATATATTTACAATATTTAAACAAATTTTTATTAACAGATTCAAAGTGACATTCATAGTGACATCAAAGTAACATTGCTTAATTATTGGGTTCGTATCCGTTAGAGGCACAAGTTCAACTCGTATTGAGTATAGAGTTCAACTCCTTATTACTTAATAAAAACTCCTAACTATATAAAAGTAAAAAAGTCTATCTTGGAAGTAATTTTACAACCCCGATAGACTTAACACTTAAAACTAAATGGCTTTATTAAGCCATAATTTTCATTATATATATTACTAATACAAAATCAAATTGGAGCCGTATTATCGCTTAAAGGAGCCATTTCTAAAGAGTATAAAACGATAACTACTATATAAATCCATCAAGGGTAAAATGGAGTACTTCTTATATCCTTTTTGGGGAAAGGTGATACAACCAAAGGCATATTCACAAAACTACTATATTCGATACTTCTAAAGGAAAACAAGGGAAAATCAAGCACTTTTAAGACTCTGGTTTTCCTTTTTTATGTTCATTACCTATTGAATGGCTCAATGTTTACTTAAACTAAATATTACTTATAATTTATAGTCATTGCAACTTGCCGCAACTTAAATTTTATAAATTTATTTTTAAAAACACTCTTTTAAAACGATTTATTAATATAAATTAAATAGTAAAACCATTATTCTGCAACTTGCCGCAACTTAAACTGTCTTTTGTTTTATTTTTTCTACGACACTTACTACGACATTTTGTACGACAATTGTTTCAAATGTCATAATAAAAAGTGTCATTTTAACAATGGTAAACATGTTTTATTTTAAAATAACCCATTTCCCATCTTTAGAACTGCCCTCGTATTTGATATAACCATCTTCAGTTAACTTAGCCAAATCTCTTTCTATAGTTCTTTGGTTTAAGCTAAAGATATCAGAAATATTTTTGGCTGTAATTGTTGGGTCTTCCTTAATTAACTCTATTATATTTTCACGGCGTTGTTTCGGTGATATTTTTTGACCGACATTTTGACCGACACTTTCACCGACATTTTGACCGACACTTATTCCCTCATAATTTAAATTCTTCAAAACTGTAAAGAAAGCAGATTCAGTTGATCTAAATTCAGGCATTAAGTTTTCATTATATTTTTCTTCAAATTCATACGCTTCTACAATCTTTTTTAATCCTGAACCTCTTCTTTCCATTAAATTCATTCTAGAGAACAAATCAGCAATAATTGGATTTCTTCTTACTGATGAAATATTAAAGATATCTCTATCTTGAATTAATGTTCCATCATACATCCCACCAGGAGATACAATTTCTATCCTATCATCATAAATATCAATATGAACTTCACTACCTATAATAGTATAATCTCTGTGCACTAATGCATTTACTATTGCTTCTTGAACAGCTCTTTCTGGATAATCTGGGTATTCAACTCTATATACAGGGCCTTTCTTCCACATCTTCCTGTTATTCCTTTTTACAAAGTCTAAAGAAGCTTTTAATAGATATAATAAATTTCCCTCATATTCTTAATCATCTAAAGCTTCCATTAAGCCATGTGCTTTAGTAAGTCCATTCCACCTTGTACAAAACACTCTTGATTGATATACTTGATATCCATCAGCAAACAGTGCTCCAGCAATAGTTAATACTCCCTTTTCATTAACTAGTCCAAACGAATTTAAATCCTTTTCTTCGAAATTTGAGCCACTTCTATTATTATATTCAATTCTTAATTCTTTAAATGTCACGTTATCAATATGTTTATCAGACAACAAAGAATCATAAGTTTGTTTTTGACCTTTTAATGTAAGATTTAATAAATCTACACTCGTTGCAGGAACACTTTGATTTCCTACTCTTTTATAAGCTGTTCTAGAACCACTTTCAATAAAATAATAAGGTGTATTTCTACCTTGAAAAACAGTTAAAATTATAATTGCTCCTCCACTAAATTCTTTTATTTCCATGTCAAACTCAGGAATAGGATCAATTCTTGTTTTTATTGTTTCACTAATAAATTCAGAATCTCCTTTAAAATCGTCCAGTCCTATAATCTTATTATCATCAGCTACACCAAATAATATTTTCCCGCCACTACTATTAGAAAATGCCGAAACACTCTTTAACCAAGATTTAACTTTGTTTCTTTCTAATTTTTCTTTTTTATCATTTAAATTAGTTTCACCAATATACATCTTAATTGACATAATTAATAATCACCTCTATTTATATATATAAAGATGAAAGAAATTTTACTTTAAAATATTTATCCCCCACATTTAAACTGGGGGATAAACAAAAAAGACACCTTATTTAAGATGTCTTAATCTAATAAACTCTTATGAGTTCAAATCCTATCATTGGAGTCATTATTGACCCTAATGAGTAAGGATATAAAAATCACAAAAAAGTTAAACTGGTTAGTTTTTACCCTCATAATACCCTTGGGTTATTCTTATATACTTTTAAGGGAACTCCACAGAAATTTGGTAACAGTGCTTAACTGGTTAATTTTTACCTTGTAGGGAACAATAAAGTAATTTAGGGGAAAATAAGGCCTCCTAATATAAAGACTTCTACTGGTAAAGATAGATGGCATCCAGGAACAATAGAGCAAATGCTACAAAACGAAAAGTATGCTGGTCATATGGCATTAGGTAAAACTACCATTTTTAATGGTAAAGTAATTAAAACCAATAAAGAAGAATTATACGGAAATATGATACTTAATCACCATAGTCCAATAGTAAGTGATGATATATTTAATAAAGCCTTAAATTTGAGAAAACAAAGGCGAAGAAAGAAAAGTTATACTTACATACCAGAAGGTATGAATTCTAACCCATTTTACGAATTTGTATACTCTAAAGAAAATGAAAGATATTTAAGGTTTGTAGTAGAAAAGCCTAAAGGTAAATATATTATTCCAACTTTATTTTGTTACAACAACCAAAATAAAAATAGAGTAATGTTAATTGTTAACAACTTATTCTTAATTCTAAATGATGCTATAAATGAGTTATCTAAAAATAGTGATAATCTGCATTCTATATTTAGTGAATTTATAAATGATAATATTAAATCTTGCAAAGTTTTATTTGATAATGATTTAGAAAATAGAGTTGATATATTA
>JAAZKC010000023.1 GCA_012800005.1 Acholeplasmataceae bacterium
ATATTCTTTATTAATTATCCTTTCAATCGGTAACCCGTATTCATCATATATTTGTTTAATCAACATAAAAACTCACCTTTTTCAACGCTTCTTCAGCCGCTTTTTGTTCAGCTTCTTTCTTAGTTTTACCAACACCATTACCTAAAATTATTGTTCCGTCTAAATAAACTGCCGCTTCAAATACTTTGTCATGTGATGGGCCGGATTCATTAATAATTTTATAAACAATAGTCTTTCTGTCACCTTGAACGTACTCTTGTAAAATAGTTTTAAAATCTTTAATATCACTAGTTAAGTCAATATTTGGAATAACTAACTGGTAAAAGACTTTTCTTGCTTCTTTATGACCTAAATCTAAATAAACAGCTCCCATTAAGGCTTCAAAAGCGTCAGCAATTGTCGCTTGTGAAGCACCCTTAACCTTTTCGCCACGGCCAAGTTTTAAGTAATAAGTTAAATTGATTTTATTAGAGTATTGGAAAAGAGCTTCCTCACAAACAAGTTGTGCTCTTTTTTTAGTCATAATTCCTTCAGCTAATTCTTTTTGATTTTTATATAAATATTCGCTCATAAAGATCTCTAAAACTGCATCACCTAAAAACTCTAATCTCTCATTACTTTCCACATCATTTTCATAGGCAAAAGAAGAGTGAGTTAATGCACTCTCATATAAACTAATGTCTCTAGGTTTAATTTTAATTTTCTTTAGTAATTCGCTTACCGGTTTAAAATCATCATTCATTGTGCAACGCCTCAATCGCTACTCGTATTTGACTCATAATATTTTCTTTTGCAAGTTCTCTTGCCAGTCTAATTCCATTAGAAAATGCAAATGCATTCGATGATCCGTGAGCCTTAACTAATACTCCTTCAATACCGACAATAATAGCCCCACCAACAACATCAGGGTTAGCTTTTGATTTAATATTTTTGAAAGCTTTTTTCATAAATAATCCACCAATTTTAGCTCTTAATGATGAATATACTTCCTCTTTGATTGCTTCAGAGAAAGCTTTAACAGCTCCCTCATAACTCTTCATTAAAATATTGCCGGTAAAACCATCAGTTACCAATACATCAACATCAGTTGACATCATTTCTTTTGGTTCAACATTACCAATAAAATTAATTTGTGAGTTATTTTTTAATAATTCATACGCTTCAACATCTTCAGCTCTTCCTTTGCTGGCTTCAGCACCAATATTAACTAATCCTACTTTTGGATTATCAACTTTAAAATAAGATTTACTAATAATTGAAGCCACTACAGCAAAATCAAGTAAATGTTCTGGCCTAAATTCAACGTTGGCTCCAGAATCCAATAAAATTCTAGTTCTTCCTGTAAAATCAGGAATAAACGGACAGATTGCGACTCTTTTCATTCCTTTAATTCTTCTTAAAATTAAAGTTCCCCCAACGACAGCGCCTTGAGTAGGTCCTGATGTTACAATCGCATCAGCATTACCATCTTTAACATGCTTAATCGCTTTAAACATAGAATATTCTGGATTCGTTCTTAATTCTTTAATCGGATCTTCAACTCCCATGTCTAAAACATAAGGAGTGTGAATGACTTTAACTCTTGGAGACGGAGTTAAATATTTATTAATTTCATTTTCATCTCCAAAAAGATGAATTTCAATATCATCATACTTTTCAATTGCTAAATTGACACCCTTTACCATCTCAACAGGAGCGTGATCTCCTCCCATTGCGTCCACTGCTAGTCTAATCACATGGATACCCCCTTTTTATTGTTTATAGTATAACATATTAATTATATGTTACTCCTCGTTTAAGATTTTATTTAAATAGTAATAACTCGGATTTTCTAAAAGACTTTCATCACTAATTATTTCAATGCTTAACTTTCTAGCATCCATTAATATTTTATAATCAGTACTAAAGTCTAAGTATTTGGCTTTTAAAACCCCACTTTGTCTTAATCCTAAAAATTCACCTGGGCCTCGTAGTTTTAAATCGTATTCGCTTAATTTAAACCCTGAACTTACTCGCTCTAATATTTTTAATCTTTCAACGTCCTCTTTATTGGAAACAGTATAAAATTTTGATTCTTTATCGCCTCTTCCAACCCGACCTCTTAATTGGTGTAGTTGAGAAAGCCCAAAATTTTCAGCTGCTAAAACAACCATTAAAGTCGCTGACTTTAAATCGATTCCAACTTCAATCATTGATGTCGCCAACAAGACACCGCCATTAGAATTTGAAAAATCTTCAACAATTTTGTTGCGATCATCACTTGATATTTCCCCGTGTAATATATATAATTTTTCATTTAAAATTGGTCTTAATATTTGAGACGTATTTTCAATGTTAAAATCTTTTAACTCCGAACTAATGGCCGGCACTACAACAAACACATGTTCACCTTTTTCAACTGTCTCAACTATTTCATCAATAATTAAATTAAGCTTACTTTCTTCGAAATGTTTTGTTTTTACAGGCTTTTGGTAGCTTGGTCTTGATTTGATCTCACTAGTCGCTAAATCGCCAAACATAGCGATTCCCAGGGTTCTCGGGATTGGCGTAGCCGTTAAATAGATCAAATTTGCTGATTCTGATTTTTTAAATAAAGATTCCCTTAATTCCACACCAAATTTATGTTGTTCATCAATAATTATTAGGCCCAAATCTTTAAACGAAACATATTCTGACGCAACCGAATGAGTTCCTACTAAAACATCAATTTCTCCGCTTTCCAACTTCGATAATATCTCTTGTTTATTACCAACTTTGCTTGTAAGTAAACTAACATTATAACTAGTAAGTAAATTTTTAACTGTTTCATATTGTTGACTTGCTAGAATTTCAGTAGGCACCATTAAAACCGCTTGTTTCCCAGCGGTTAATACTCCTAAGATTGCGATAATTGCAACTATAGTTTTTCCCGAACCAACATCTCCCTGAATTAATCTTTTAGTTTGGTAATCTTTTTTAAAATCTCGATATATTTCATTGACTACTTCTTTTTGGTCTTTGGTTAATTCAAAAGGCAAACTACTTATGAACTCCCTTACCTTTTCAATCTCATATTCAATTGGTAATCTTATTATTTTATTTAAAAGACCTTTTTGAAGTTTTAACTGCATTTCGATAGCCTCTTCATATTTTAGTCTTCTAATTGAATAGTTTAGTTTTTCGATAGTTTCTGGCATATGGAGATTTTTAACCATTTCAACCCGACTCGGTAAACTAAACCTTTTTAAAATAGATTGTGGTAAAGTTTCGTAAATTTCTACTTTTTTATTAGTAAAAATATCATTAATCGCTCGACTAATCATATAGTCAGTTACTCCTTCAATATTATAAATTGGAGTAATTGCTTTTTTACTTAAATTTTTTGAAATTGTAGAAACTGCTATTTCTTTAGAATAAAGGTTATATTTACCTTTAATTAATACGTCATCATCAACTTTAAAACTTTTTAATAAAAATGGTTGATTAAAAATTAAAGCGGAAACTTGAAATTTTTCCACTTTAATTAATAATTTGATTACGTGTACCTTAGCTTTAAAATGTTCTATATTTAAAATGCGCCCAATGACAGTAATTACTTCATTATGTTTAGCTTCATCTAAGTTAACAATATTATAGTTTTCATATGATTTAGGAAAATTCATTACTAAATCATATGGAGTCCAAATATTATTTTGACGTAATATATATGCAGTTTTATTTCCAATATAACTAATGTTTTCTAATTTCATAATTTTTCATCTAGTAATGCTAAGGCAATCATATTTTCAACGACAACTAACACTCTTCTAACATAGGCAACATCATGTCTTCCTTCAATCACTAATTCTTCTATTTGATTAGTTTTGAAGTTATACGTTAATTGCGGAAGTGCAATTGATGATGGTGGCCTAAAAGAAACTCTAACAATTATCTCATTACCATTAGAGATGCCACCCGAGATGCCACCACTATTATTGGTTTTAGTTTTTCCGTCTTGATTAATAATCAAATCATTGAATTCGCTACCAAGTAAATTGGTTGAATCAAAACCAGCTCCAAATTCAATCCCCTTAGTTCCGGGAATTGATAAAACTGTTTGAGCAATTTTTGCTGAAAGCCTTGAAAATAGTGGTCCACCTAAACCAACTTCAACGTTTTTAACTCTTACTTCAACAATTCCTCCAACTGAATCCCCTTTTTTCATTATTTCTTTTAAATAGTCATCTAACTTTGAAATATCAGTTAAAGTTCCAACTTGGACTAACTTAGATTCAAATTCATAGTTTAATGCTTGTTTACAAAGACTACCAGCAACTACCATTGGTAGCGTCATTCTGCCCGAGAAAACACTAGAACCATAAATCATCTTTTCATCTTTATATTTTTCTCTTATGACATAATCAACATGTCCCGGTCTTGGATGATCATAAAAAATAGAGTAATCTTTTTTTCTAACGTTTTTATTTTTAAAATGAATTTCTATCGCATCTCCTGTAGTTTGATTATTTTTAATCCCAGAAACTATTATAAACTCGTCTTTTTCAATTCTTGGTGTTGTTCCTAAATCAGTAGGTTTTCTTCTTTTGATATCTTCTAAAACTTTTGAAAAATCAATTGCTGTTTTAGGAAAGCCTAAAAGTTTAAAACCTAAAACAGGTTCATGCGAACCACCAAAAACTTCAAGATTTAATTTTTTTCCTTTGAAAATACTATTCATTTAATTCCTTTTTTATTTGCTCAACCAACGCTTTAGAAATAACAACCTTCTTATCAAAAACTTGATTAAAACTCGCAATTCCTTGAACAATTAGCATCTCTTTTCCGTTTAATCCGGCTTTAGCGTATTTGACTAATTTTGTTGGATCCGGATTATAAATAACATCAAAAACATATGTCGCTTTTTCTACCTCATCAAGTCCAACTGGCATCTCATTTATATTCGGATACATTCCCACTGGAGTTGTATTGATTAAAATATAGTGTTTAAAACCTGTTAAATCATCATAAGAAATAACATTTTCAAGTTGAGTTTTTCTCTCTGGATGACGACTTACGAATTTGTATTCCAACATCATTCCGTCTAATACTCTTGCTACTGTTTGAGCTGTCGCTCCAGTTCCAAGAATTAAAATTGGATATCTTTGAAGATTTATATCCATTTGTTTAATTGAATATACGATACCATCATAGTCAACATTATCACCAATCAATTGACCACTTCTCATATAAACTAAGTTTACTACCCCAGTAAAATGGGCTTTATTGGTTAGAACATCTAAATGTTTAATCACTTCTTTTTTGTATGGCATTGTAATATTGAATGCTTTATATTCATGCTTTCTTAATAAATCAAGGGCATTTTTTAATTCTTGTTCATCTTTAATTTCTAAAAGTGAATAATCATATTTAAAGTCATTTAACCTACCAATAATATGGTGTAATTTTGGAGAAATGCTATGAGATAATCCTTTACCAAGAAGTGCCATCTTTGGGACACCCTCTTGAAGTTGATAACTAATATCTAAAACCTTAGAATAAAATTCTATATATTCCCTTTCAATTGATTTATCACCTAACATATCTAGATGACGTGCAATTTGTTTAGCTTCATACTCCTTATCAACAATTGGTAAATTTAGTTCTTTTTTCACATTACTAATTAGTAATACATGTTCTGATCTTTGTTTAAAGAGTTCAATCATTTGTTTGTCAATATTGATAATATCTTCTCTTAATTTTTCAATACTTTTCATCTCAATTTTCCCTCCTAAATTATTAATATCTTCTATAAAGTTTGGATATGACTTAGTAATCATATCAACATTTTTCATTAAATAACTGTGTCTTGTCGCTAATGCTAATACGGTAAATGCCATAATAACTCGGTGATCATTTGCACCATCTAGCACCGCTATATTTCTATCTTTCTTATTACCATAAATTGAAATATGTCTGCTTGTAGTTTCATATTCAATTCCGAGTTTATCAAAATTATCAGTTAATGATTTAACACGGTCTGATTCTTTATGCCTTAAGTTTTGGATGTTAATTATTTTGGTTTCACCATCAATAAATGAGGCGAAAATGGCTATAGGAAGAAATAAATCAGGATTATTAATCACATCTATCTTAGCTGGCATAAGTGTCTTGGAAACAACTTTAAGTAGATCTCTATCCCAAGTTGCCTCAATTCCAAATTGGTTTAAAAAACTAATTATTTGAAAATCCCCTTGAAGTGATTCTTTTGGTAAACCTTTAATCTTAATATCAAATCCTAATGCCGCTAATACTAAGTAAAATGCCGATTGTGAATAGTCTCCTTCAACTATATATTCACGTCCTCTGAAAAATAATTCTTCTTCAATAACAATTAAATTTCCTTTTAATCTAACTTTATTATTACTAAAATAATTGATCATGTCAATAGTCATTTCCAAATATGGTTTAGAAACCATTTCATTTTCAATTATAATAGTTGAAGGTTTATTTAATGTTGATAGCGCAAGCGTAAGACCGCTTGCAAATTGTGAACTAATATGACCTTCAATTTCATATTGACCAGCTTCTAATTTCCCAGTTACATGATAGATGTCATCAATTAATTCATATTTTATATTGTATGTATCAAAAAATTTATCAAAAGTGTCAAAAGGCCTTATTAGTAAATCTTTATTACCAGTAATTTTAAATTCTTTAAACTTAACTAAAAAGATAAAAACTAGCATTCTAAATGCTGTTGCTCCCGATTTCATATGGAAAACATCTTTATTATTCGTAAATGTATTTCCTGTAATTAACAAGTAATTATCTTTTTCGATAATTTCAATTCCAGCAAGTCTTAGGGCTTCTATTACCGCTATGGTATCATCACACACTAAATAATTATCAATTTTGGATGTCCCAGAAACAAGGCTTGCCGTAATAATTGATCTTATCGTTAATGATTTAGATGGTGGAATTGTCACTATCCCTGATAAATTACTTCTCTGTATTAACCAATGCATCTTTTAATTTACTCCAACTTATCGTCTTTATTTTTGGTTTTAAAACATCTTCTAGAAAAACAAATCTAATTCCATCAGATTTTCCTTTTTTATCCATTAGTAAGTATTTTTCATATTCTGTATAATTTAAATTAGTCACTTTATAACTAATTTTTTGAAGAAATGCGTTTAAATCGTCTAATACTTTAGGATTGGTTAATCCTAAGTATATTCCCACTTCTAAAGCTTTAATCATTCCAAAAATTACTGCTTCACCGTGTGAAATTTCAAAATTAGTTGCAGCTTCTACCGCATGGCCAATAGTGTGGCCAAAATTTAACGTGTTTCGAATTGATTTGTCAAAATAATCTTCGATGACATATTTTTTCTTAACTTCAATTGCCTTTGAAATTAAATCGGGAGTATACTTTACATCGCCTAAATCTAATTCATGTAAAATGTCAATATCTCCAATCAATCCCGTCTTGATTAATTCTCCATAACCATTTAAAACCTCTTTGTTTTGTAGTGTATCTAAATATTTTGTTTCACAAATGACTATTGTCGGATCATAAAATGTTCCGACAATATTTTTATATTGCTCATGATTAACCGCTGTTTTACCACCAATTGAACTGTCAATTTGACTAATTATCGTTGTTGGGATGTGAATTAAGTTAATCCCGCGCATATAAACTGAGGCGACAAATCCGGCGATATCAGTAACGACTCCGCCACCAAAAGAGATTAATAAATCATTTCTTTTAGCGCCATTCTTAATTAAAAAATCGATTATGTTAAATGCATTTTCACTTGTTTTTGAATAATCACCATCAACTAAAACATACCAAAAAATATCTCTTTCTATTAGTTTTTGCTCTAAAGTATCTTTATATAAAAAATAAACATTTTCATCAGTAACAACAAATAATTTACTATCTTGATAATCACCCAAAAAATGATCATAATTTTCAAATGACCAGTCAATATAAATATTATATTTTGGTAAACTTATAACTTTCATAATGATTTAACTAATTCTTCGTATTCTTTAAAATCTATTGTTTGAAAACCATCACTTAATGCCACGTCTGGATTTTCATGAATTTCAATAATCGCTCCGTCAAGTGATAAAAATTTCGCTACTTTAGTAAAATCACTAACCATATCTGCTCTACCAGTTCCGTGAGAAGGATCAATTATTACTGGTAAATGCGATAATTTTTTAGCAGCTAAAGCAGCTGATAAATCCAATGTGTTTCTAGTATATGTTTCAAAAGTGGTGCTACCACGTTCGCATAAAATAATTTGGTCATTGCCACCATTTAAAATATATTCAGCGGCTAATAGCCATTCTTCAATTGTAGCTGATGGTCCTCTTTTTA
>JAAZKC010000024.1 GCA_012800005.1 Acholeplasmataceae bacterium
ATATATTTTAAAACGTATTTTATTTAAAGTTTTATCGAGAAACACTCAAAAACGTGATAAATGATAAAATTAGTCATATATATTATAATAGTATAAACATTATTAGTAATATAAATAGGATTTCCTAGTAAATAAAATAAAATTTATTAAATAAATATATTTTTATGATTATTTTTAGTATTATATAAAGTGAAAAATAAGGAGTGATAAATATGCTAATAAATAACGTTAATTTAAATATCAATTTCTATAAACCCAAAGAAAGTAATAAAGATACCACAATAATATTTACTCATGGTATGGCAGAATACTCAAAATCATATGAAGAGGTGGCACTATTTTTTCAAAATAAAGGCTTTCATGTGATTACATACGATGTAAGAGGTCACGGTAAAAGCGAAGGAAAAAGAGGCTATGTGAAGTCTTATATGGATTTTGTTAATGATTTAAAAGAAATTGTTAACCTAGCTTATAAAGAGACAAAAAACGTATTTCTAGCTGGTCATAGTATGGGAGGCTTGATAACTAACTTATACGCTTCTATTTACAATAACGTTAAAGGCGTTATTAATACCGCAACCCCAACTGAATATTCAAAAGAACTTAAAAAAATAAAATATCTTCCTAGATTTTTATTTAATAATATAAAACTTAAAACTAATTTCAACGATACTAATCTTATTACCACAGTAACCTATCAGATTGATGAACATGATTTAGAATATGTTTATTTTAAATTAATTAATGAAATATTATTTAAAGGAGTTAAACATTTTATTAAAAACACCTCTGATTATAAAACAAATATTTTACTTATTTATAGTAATAATGATGTAATGGTTCCTAGTTATCATGGCATTAATCTTTATAATAAATTAACCCATGGTAATAAAAAATTAATTCTACTAGAAAAATCAAAACATAATATTTTAAATGATATCGAAAAAGAATTAGCCTATAATGAAATACTTAATTGGATATCCAATCAAATTTAAAATACTATGCTTTTAAAAATACAGAATTAATATAATTAACTACCATTTTAGTATGTGTTACTTTTGGTAGTTTTTTTCAATTTCAGTTTTTAAACTTAATAAAACTTTAATATATTCTTTAGGAACATCAGCGTGAATATCGTGACTAGATTTAAAACCGCCAATGTATTTACTATTAGGTATTAAACTTACTACTCTTTCGGCATCTTGTTCATCCATAGCGGCTAATAATATTCCGTTTTTATCATGGTAGCTTGGCTTTGTTAAATCATTAGGTGCTACATGCATAACGATGGTTGGAGCTTCAATATTTTTAAGGATTTCTTCTTGATTATATCCTATAAACCAAGAAAAATCATAAAATGTCTTGCCAAATCTTAAATCATATTCGCCATTTCCATCTTGTAAATTAGCTCTTATCGCTATCATTGAATTAACCCCCATACTAGGTGGAAAATACCATATTTTAGGGACTTTATTAGGATTCTTTTTCAATCTTTTTAAAACTGGATTTTTAATTATTTTATCATAAATGTTACTTCCTTTATCATTGAAAATAGTCTCCATATAATCATCTTCAAAAGAATACCTAATAAAAGAATCAAATTCATCTTGATTAAAATAATCATGCATTTGTTTAAAACCTAACCAAGAAATTGTATGTTCCGCTTTCCCTGGTAATGTTGAAAAAAATGGTCCATCTTCTAACACTAAAGCCTTAATACTTTCAGGTGAGGTTGCGGCAATATAAGAAGCAAGTAACGCTCCTGAAGAATGCCCAGAAAGATATATTTCATCTTTAATAATATTTTTAATGAACCAAATAATATCATTTCCAATTAATACTGCATTATACTTTAAAGGGTCTTTTGAAGATTTTCCATGGCCATAATAATCAAGGGCATAAACGTGAAATTCTTTTGATAGTTTTGGTAATACTTTCGCATAGTCATAACAATTTACTTGTTGACCATGAAGTAAAAGAAGTTTAGGTCCGTTATTTGGCCCTTCAATATAATATATTTCCAAGCCATCTTCTAATGTGGCAATGTTTTCTTTAAATCCAAGTTTTTTTCCTTTTTTAGTAAACCATTTTTCATTTAAATAATCATAAGTTAAATTTCTATAAGCAAATATTCCAACCGCGATTAAAAAAAATAAAATTATCGCCGTTATTATTATAAGTATTTTATATATTAACTTCATATTATAATTAGTCACCGTCCTTATTATCAACAGTATCAAATACTTTTTGAATAAAATTCATATAATCAGCTTGTGGCACTATCGCAATTCCTCTATCAATATCCGCAAATAAAAGCAGACTGTCTCCTGGCTTAATATTAAAAAGATCTCTTATATCTTTAGGGATTACTATTTGACCTTTTTCACCAACTTTAGCAGCACCAAGAATTTTACCTTCTTCTTTGTGTTTCATATTGTCATCCTTGTTATATTAATCATACTTTTCATACTTATTATACTCCATCTCTTGTTAATATGCAATAAAAATAAAAACTCAATTTCCCTATTTAAAAGAAATAAAGTTTTAAATTTGTTTTATGTGTTAATCTTTTCAACATTATTAAAACGGTAAAACGCTTTATAAAGGCGTTTTGCCGTTACATTTACCCTTTAATATTAAAATTAAGTTATCCACAAACTGATGACAATCCCAAATATCAATATTTGTACATTAAAAATTTTTTTATTAAATGTCAGTTTTTTTAATAGGTAAAGGATATTTATTTTCAAACTCAATTAGTATTTTTAACAATCTTTCATCAAGAAATATTAATGCTTGTTTTTTAATTTCATTTGGAATACCATAATAAGCTTCCGCTATTCCACCAGTAATGGAAGCTAATGTATCACTATCTCCACCAATAGAAATAGCGTTTCTAATGGCATCTTCAAAACTGATAGATTCTAAAAATGCAGTTATTGCTTGTGGAACTGTTTCTTGACATGTTTCATTAAACTTGTATGTCTCTCTAATATTGTCTAACTTAAAATTCATTTTATAGTAGTTTTTATCAATATGATTTTTAATTTCTTTAATGTTAGAGCCATTTTTAGCTAAAAATATCGCTACAGCAGTAGCTTCTGCACCTTTAATTCCTTCAGGATGATTATGAGTTACCTCAGTTACTTTTCTAGAAAGCATAATTGCTTCTTCAATTGATTTAGCTACAAATCCAACAGCGCTTATTCTCATCGCTGCTCCATTTCCAAAACTATTATATGGCTTTGGATTATTTGAAAACATCCAGTGATAAAAACTAATACCATATCCACTATTAGGATAGTTTCTTCCTATTTCTTGCATATACTTAACTGATAGTAATCCTAAATCACTATAGTTTTCTTTTGAGTTTAAAATGGCTTTTGCTATCGCAAGAGTCATTACTGTATCATCAGTGAAAAAGCATTTATGATGAAAAAACTCAAACTCTTTAGTTCTATTATTATTCCACTCAAATCTTGAACCTACAATATCTCCAATAATTGCCCCTAACATAAATAACCTCCAACATAAATAGCTTTTTAATTTAAATAAAGTTTTTTAAACTATAAAACAAAACTTATTTAGAATCTTTATCATATTTAAATTTGATATTTTTAATTTTGTTTTTTAAAAACTTCTTAAATTCTTCAAACCTTAAATTATGTAATTCTTTATATTGTTTTAGTTTGGTTGCTAAATGGATAGAATAAGCAAAATCTACAACCATCGCACCAATTACCGCACCAACAAAATAAGTATAAATTAAATTTTCACTTATCCAACTAATTCCTTCAACAAAAAAAGGATTTACAAAGAAATAATATAGTGAACCAACAACTAACCAAATTAAAGAAAAACTAGGACAAATAATCCCCATGATATTTCCTTTTTGGTTTGAATAATCCCATAATTTAACTTTAAGCCCTTTAATAAATATAAGACCAGCAATAAATTCAATTAAAGTCATGCTAATGGCAATTATTATAATTTTAAGAACTATATTAACCCACTCTATATTAATTCCTAATGAGATATTGCTAATTGCATAAAGCAATACAACTCCAAATCCATAAATTGGAAGGTATGGACCAACAAGAAAACCTGGATTCATCCACTTCTTTTCGGAAACAAATCTGCGGAATAATAATTCAATACCCCAGCCTACTAATGAACCAGATACAAATAAAGTAGAAATAATAACTAAATATTGCATACAAGATTTCTCCTTTTTTTATTATGTTAAAATTATACCATAATGTATTTATTTTAAAAATATAGGTTCAAACTCTCACGTTTGAACCAAAATATGTAAAATAATTAGAAAGCAATAATGGTTAATCGCTTAACTATGCAAAACCACAAAAAATATTTATCATACTTAATTTGATATTTATAGTTGTTTTTTACAAAAACATCCACATTCCTACTATCAATAAACAAAATAGAAACAAGATATAAATTTGCCTTATAAACGCCTTTATTTTATCTTTAATATATTCATTTTCCATATAACTAATAACATCTTCATCTTCACTATTATTGTTTTTCTTTTCAAATTCAATAAATTCTTTTTTGACTCCTAATATCATAAAAAGAGAAGTTGAAAGTAAACCTATTGTAATTACAATCTTAATTATAGTTCCCCAATTCAACCAAACACCCACTATAGATACTGATGCAAAGACACAAGAAAGTAAAAACCATAAAAAGGTTTTTAGGTTAAAACTTTTCCTGCAAAACCTATCTATTAAATTTGATAATGACACAAATATAATTATTCCCAAACACATAGTTAAAAAACTTTAGTCATTAATGTTAGTGCTTGTGTTAATTCTTCCATTCTAATTCGTTTAATAATTCCTTTTTTATTTGTTGTTTTTGTTTGTTATTATTAGATTTAAATATTTTTAATATATGCTTTTTCCATTTCATTTAGTTCTTTATAGTTGCGCTGGAAATTATCGTCTAAAAGTTTATTTTCAGCTTCTATATTTAATGGCTTATCAAAATCACCATACTTATCAATATCGAAATTCCATGGTTTGCATATTCCATTTTCTTCATCTTCATAAGTGGAGTCTGGATCAATTTCACCCGCAAAAAGAGCGTTTAAAGTATATATATTATCTTCCCAAATCCCTTGACCTTTTCCTTCAATAAGTATAATATCTTTTGTCGATTCAACTTCAACTTTTTCCTTATATTTTCTACAATCAAACTCCCATCCATCACCAGTATCATATTCAAAGATAAATTTATCTGGTAAATCACTTAAATTGTAATTTCCTAAATATCTATATTGCCCATACTGAGTTTCCATAAATGAAGCCATAACATATGAAATATTATTTTTAACTCTAAATAAAAAGCAATGAGAAAATGTTGCCCCTAAAACTGTGCCTAATGCAACACCTAATTTAAATAAATCTGGATTGTCTTTAATTAAAACAATTCGGTAAAAACGATTCTTTGGTCCATAATTATACTCTAATTTTATTTTTGTATAACTCATAATAGTAATGCCTCCCTTTCTTAATTTTTATTATAGCACATGTCCGAGCAATTTATTGTAATTATTTAACTTGTTTATAATAGTTTTATGTTTTTTTAATATTACTATTAAACGCCTTTAATACGCTTTTTAACAATTTCTACTTTATTGTTTATATTATCATTGGAAAAATGATTTAAAGATGTATAATCCATTTGTGGGCAATATATACCTTCTTTTTTTATTAATCCTAACGAATAAACATAAAATATATTAAAATTATTGGACTTTGAATCTTTAAAATTATTATGTGATAATTGTCACTTATAACCGCACCTTTTTTGTCGCACAAAAAGAAAGATTATTATATCCAAAATCAATTCCCATTTCTTTTTTAGTTTTGTGTGTTATTTCTTTAGGTTTATTTACTTTATATACATAATAAACCTTAAAGCGATTACCATCAA
>JAAZKC010000025.1 GCA_012800005.1 Acholeplasmataceae bacterium
ATTAGTTCCAGTATCTCCATCAGGCACAGGAAATACGTTTAAATGATTTATCTCTTCATGATTGTTTTTTAAGTTAATAGCGCCATTAGTAACCATTTTTTTAAATAGTGTCCCACTTAGTGTGTTAGCCATTATATTTTCCTCCTAATTACGCGTTAAAAAAACATTTTAAAATGATTATTTTTTTTCTTAAATATTTTATTTTTCTCTATGTAAATGTAGTTTTATCGCTTATTTAAGTCATTTAATAGGGAAAAACGCTACTTTTTCCTAAATGACGCATTAATAATACTCTAATTGTTTAAAAAAATCAAGAAATTGTAAATTATGGGAGTATTTATGAGATAATAAGGGAGCAATTATGAGAAATTATGTGTAAAAACACAAAATCTCTTTAACTTAAGGGTAAATACTTTATAACAACTTAAATAACTAATTTGCATTTAAGAGATTGGAAAACGGACTTTTTCAATGCATCACAAGTGATTTTTTTAACTAAAATAAAGATTAAAATAAAGATATGATTATAAGTAATTAACAAAAAGATGACATTCACTTCTTTAAAACAAACCATAAAACTTAAAAATCCTATATTTTTTAGTGTTTTTTTCTCATTAATTTATATGTTTTTATATAAATCATTTCACTGTTTTTTTATGTTTGTTTTTTATCTTTTAATCTTTATTTGCGTGCTAACTGTTTTAAACATTAAAAATAATTTTACAAAGAATTAAAACTTTCTATACTAAACTTTTATCTTTAAAAGAAATGTTGTTTTTAGGGATTTGTTTTTTTTACCTTGCAATAAGTTTTAACTTATGTTAATATGAACTAGCGAGAAAAAGGAGTTGAGATTATGGCAAAATGTCATGTAACTGGAAAAACTACAACTTTTGGTAATACTAGAAGCCACGCTTTAAATGCAAACAGAAGACAATGGAAAGCTAATTTACAAACTGTTAGAATCGTTGATGAAGATGGTAATGTAAAAAAGGTTAAAATTTCTGCTAGAGCTTTAAAGAAAGGCAATATCAAAAGAGTATAAATAAAAGAGTTTGGGAAAAACTCTTTTATTTTTCTTTAGATTGAATTAATAAGATTACGCCTTTATGAATGGTTAAACTCGCAGACTCATATTTTATTTCATTTGATAAACCTAAGGTGTCATATTCAAATAATGTTTCATCATATAAAGGATATGTTGTACCTGTTAAGGTTATTTTTGTGTTTAAGAGGGGAAATATTGACAAGTATTTAAAACCCTCTTTTTTTATTATATATTCGCCAAATTCAAGTCTTTTTATAATATTATGTTCATTATAAATAACTAAATTATTATATTTTTCAAATAATAACAAATTAGCGATTAAATGATCAACCCTTTTGCCTTCTAAACCACCAACTAAAATAACATTATCTGAATGCTCATATGCATGTCTTATAGCGTAGTTAGTATCAGAGATATCTTTATCTTTAGGTAGTTTAATACACTTTAAATCATTAAGAATGCGTTTGTCTTTTAACGAATCGAAATCACCAATAGCGATATCTATCTTAATTTCATTTCGTATTAAATCACTAACTGCAGCATCAACTGCGTAAATAACTCTATCTTTAGTTAACTCTTTAACGTTTTTTGGCACCTTTGGTGCGACAACAGCGATTTTCATTTTAGTGATTTTATCGCCTTACTGCGATCTTTTTGGTTTAAAATATAAGAGCCACTTACTACAATATCAACACCTTTAGCGTATTTAATTGTTTCTTTATTTACTCCACCATCAATTTCAATAACGTATTTATAATTATGTTTTTTCCTCATTTCATATAAATACTCAACCTTTTTCATTTGTTCAATCATAAAACTTTGACCACCAAATCCAGGTTCAACAGTCATTACTAAAACAAGGTCAATATCTTTTAAGTAAGGATTTAATAATTTAATATCCGTTTTTGGCCTTAATGAAAGACCAGTTTTAACATTATAAGACTTAATTTTTTCTAAAGTTTCTAAAACTTTATTAGCTTCAATATGAATAGTTATGTACTTTGAACCAATTGAGACAAAATCTTCAATGTAATCATAAGGATTAGTAATCATTAAATGTGTATCTAATGGCACATTTGTGATATTTTTAATGTTTTTTAAAACCGCTTTACCAAAAGAAATGTTTGGCACAAAATGACCATCCATTACATCTAGGTGAATATAATCACTTTCATGAAGTGATTTTATTTCAGCCTCTAAATTATTAAAATCAGCAGTTAATATTGATACCGCAACTTTCATGTTAATATATCTCCTTTTTTGAATCTATTTCTTCATAAAACTTATGATAATTTTCTATTCTTGATGGTAATATTTCTTCATTATCTTTTATATTACAACCAGGTTCATGAATGTGATTACAATCTTTAAATCTACAAAAGTCTTTATATTTATTAAATTCAATAAAATAATCTTTAAGTTCGCTAGCGTTTAAAATATTAAATTCTAATTTAGAAAATCCTGGTGTATCAGCGATTAAACCACCACGGTAAAAGAAAAGTTCAGTATGCCTTGTGGTATGTCTACCACGACCTAAAGCATCAGATATTTCTTGAGTTTTTAAATTTAAATCTGGCATTAAAGCGTTAATTAATGTGCTTTTACCAACACCAGTTTGTCCCGCAACCACACTAACTTTATCTTTAAATATTGTCTTTAAGACATCAAAACCTATTTTTTCATGACTATTGACATAATGAATTTCATAACCAATTTGTTCATAGTAATTTAAAGTTTTTTTAAATGTTTCTAACTCACTATCAGTAAGAAGGTCTTTTTTAGAAATAACGATAATTGGTTTTATCCTTGCTTTTTCAACTAAAACTAAAAATTGGTCTAATAAATTAAAGGAAAAATTGGGTTCTTTAGTAGAAAACAATAATAATATTTGATCAACATTCGCCACATCAGGACGAGTTAGTTCATTTTTTCTTGGTAAAATTTCTTGAATTGGTCTATTTTCATCACTATCATCATATAAAACAATATCACCAACCTTGGGAGATAATGTAACAATTTTCTTATCTAGTTTTGTTCGGTGTGTTTTTTGAACATTATAATGACTATCTTCATCTAATCTAACGTATCTTAATTTCCCGCTTGCCCTAGAATCAAAAATTTCATTTGTTTGTAGGTCAACAATTGAATATAACCCACCAATTAATTTAATTATTTTAGCTTTCTTCAAATTATTTTCCTTTCATTTTTTGGCTTCTTAACTGCCCACAAGCCGCATCAATATCGTGGCCTTGCTCTTTTCTAAGTGTTGAGTTAATACCATTTTCTTTTAATGTTTTTAAAAATAAACTCATATTTTCTTTTGAACTCCTTTTATAAGGCGCTTCTAAAACTTCGTTATAAGGAATTAAATTAACATAAACATTTAACCCTTTAAGTAATTCCGCTAATTCTTTAGCGTGAATAACTTTATCATTAAGATCTTTAATCATAATGTATTCAATCGTAATTCGCCTATTAGTCTTTGTCATATAATACTTAATTGCCTCAATAATAGCCTCAATTGGATATTTTTTATTTATTGGCATAATTTCATTGCGAATTTCATTATTAGAGGCGTGTAAACTGATTGCTAAATTTATTTGAAGCTTTTCATCGGCATACTCTTTTATTTTATTAGCTAAACCACATGTAGAAACTGTAATATGCCTAGCACCAATTTCTAAGCCTTTATGGTTATTAGCGTTATCTAAAAAACGCATTAAGTTTTCGTAATTATCAAATGGTTCACCAATTCCCATTACCACAATATGACTTATTCTTTTTCCAAAGTTTTCTTCAGTAGTAATAACTTGGCTTAACATTTCACCTGCGGTTAGGTTTCTTTGTTTTTTAAGTAATCCTGAAGCACAAAACCTACACCCCATATTACAACCCACTTGGGATGTAATACAAATAGAATATCCATAATTATGACTCATCACAACCGCTTCAATTAAATTACCGTCTTCTAATTTATATAAGCATTTAACGGTCTTATCAATGCTTTCTTGTTTTAAGATAAGTTCTAACTTACTAAAATAAAAGTCTTCCTTTAATTTATTAATAAGATTATCGCTTAAATTAGTCATCTCTTCAAAATTTTTAACTCTTTTTTTATAAAGCCATTCAAAAATTTGATTAGCACGATATTTCTTTTCTCCTATACTTAAGAGATATTCAGTTAACATCTTATGAGTATAATCATATATATTTGTCATTTAAACTTTAATATTACTCAATTATTTTGAGTATATCCTTTCTTTTTTTAAAATTGATTTATGTTTTGATAGCGCTAAAATAGTGCGAGAATAGTGCTAGATGATTTTCAATATAAAATCTCATTATAACGCCTTTTCCGCTTTTATTTTTATAATTAAACATTTAAATAGTGCGAGAAAAGCGCTAGCAAAACGCTAGCAAAGCGCTAGCAAAACTTTATCTTTTTAAAGAGTATCTTATATTCTTATGTTCACCTAGTTTAATTATGATTTCTTTATCTACTAATTCTTTTAATATCTCATTGGCTCGTCTTGTTTTAACTCCGAGAAGTTCTTCAGCATATATTCTTGTTATTTCATTATTTTCTTTTAAATAATCAACAATTATTTTTTCTTGATTTGTCAATTCTTTATAATCTATTTCAACTTTAGAATCACTTTCTACAGTCTCATTATATTTTATCTTTTTAGTAAGGAATAACTTTAAAAATGTTCTATCAGGATTAAATTCTTCTCTTAATTCCGGTTTAGTATAACCAGCTTTTTCAAACGAATCTACAATTGTGGGAATACCACTACCAGCTCTTTCTCCAAGTCCTATTTGGTTGAAAAAATGAAATATGGTTAGATTTCTAGGATCAGAAATTCCACCTTTAAGTGCTTGCTCAATGCCTACTTTTAATAACCCTGGATTTTCAAATGTTATTTCATCAATTTTTTTAATAATTACCAATCCTCTTGGAAGTGTATAATCAGCATTTGCTAAACAATTAACTAATGCTTCTCTTACTGCTACATGAATATCGGTTTCCATCTTTCGATGAATATTGTCTTTATCTAACATAAAAGGAACTGGTAAATCAAGTAGTAATTTCGCAACTACTCTATTATAAAAATCAAAAATATTTCCGCTCCAATCATCAGTGCCGCTATTAATTCTATCTGAATACCTAATATCAGCACCAATTTTTTCACGATAATCTAAGAAATAATTTGGATATACATTAAGTATTTTGTAGTCAAAACCAAAAAACAATAATCCCGCTCTTGTTGGATGATACTTACCATTAACATTTTTTATTGCTCTGATTTTTTCTAAAAATTCAACATTTGTTTTTTCTTTCCAAATATGATTTCCTTTAAAATCATCATAAATATTTCGATATATTCGAATACTTTCATTAGATAAATCATTTATGCTGAAATCTAGAAGGGGTTCACTGTCAAAAGTTTTAGTTTGATCCCTTAACATTGAAATAATTTCTTCTTTACTACACTTATAATCACCAGTATGATTTCTTTTATATACTTCAAAAATATTATTATTTAAATAAATTGGTCTATTTTCACTAGAGGCTCTAGGAACAATAATTTCCAAATACTCTAATCCATTATGAACTCTTTTTTTCACATCTTCTTGTCTTAATATATTTTTGCTAACTTTTCTTGAATCATTTAACACATTCCAAAGATCAATTTCAAGTTTTTTTACATTTACATTTTCTTTTACATATAAATCTTGGTTTTTATCTTCACCAACACCAAGTAAAATAATTCCGCCATCAGTGTTCGCAAAAGCACTATATGTTTCCCAAGTAGATTTGGGAAAACCTTTTATTGCTTCTTTTGCTTCTAATTTATTATTTTCTCTTAAATTAAGATAAGCCTTCATCTTGCTCTCCTCTTTATTATTTTATTTTGTCACAATAGTATTATATCATAACTTAAACCCTTAATAAGCCATTTTCAAACACCTTTTTTGATAAAACAAATATGAATAATTGTTTTTAAACAAAATTTTGTTTGCTTTTTTATCAATTTTAATTGCATTTTAAAAAAGCCATTTAGAAGACGTAATCACGTTTTTAATGGCTTTTTTCAATGTTTTATCACGTTTTTTGGCACTTTTTTGAGCGTTTTATCACGTTTTTTGACACTTTTTTGAGCGTTTTATCACGTTTTTTATTTTCTAACCTCAACTTTTAACTCTCTTTCAAGACGAATAATAACGCTATTTATTAGTTTATCAACATCACTAGCTTCTAGTGTTTTTTCTTTGGAATTAAAGGTCATTGTGAAAGCTAATGATTTTTTATTTTCCCCTAAACTTTCATCTTCATAAACATCAAATAATCGTATGTCAGTTAAATATCTACGTGTAGTTTGAGTAATTAAATTTAAAATATCAGCTATTTTAATACTATTATCAACTATCATTGATAAATCTCTAGTAATACTTGGATATTTAGAAATTGCCTCAAATGGGTTAAATGGAACTAAATTAGGTAATATAGGTTCTAAGTTAATCTCAAAGACGTAGGCATCATCTAAAATTGTTGGATGAATTTTTCCAATATGACCAATTGTTTTCATATTATAAATAACTTTCGCACAAATACCAGGATGATAACCTTTTATTGTATCTTCTTTTTCATATTTAAATTCTAGGCCTAACTTTTTAGAAATGTTTTCTAAGACACCTTTAATTACTCTATAATCAACGGATACTTCATTTTCCCTAATTGAGTCTAAAATGCATTTTCCGTTTATTATTGCGGCTAGATGCGTTGGTTCACTATCTTTATAATAAACTCTTCCTACTTCAAATAACATTAAATCTTCCATTTGTCTTGATAGATGGTATTTAACGTTATTAACTAAACCGCCTACTAAACTATGTCTTAAGACTGTTCTATCAGTTGATAAAGGACTTAATATTTCTACAATATCTTTATTTGTATGAACGAACCTATGAATATCTTCTTTATTAGTAAGTGAATAGTTAATTACTTCATTAAAACCTAAGCCAATTAAATGATTTCTAATTGTGTTTAAATAACGTTGTCTATTTGAATACTTACCAACTGAATTAAATGTAGGTAAGACGTTTTCGATGTTATTATAACCATAAATTCTTCCTACTTCTTCAATTAAATCTTCTTTAATAGTTAAATCTTTACGATAACTTGGGATGAGATAAATATTTGGTTTAGTTTCAATAATATTTAAACGTTTTAAAATAGTTTTAACTTCTTCATGGTTAAGATTTGTTCCTAATAAACGGTTTACATCTTCCGCTTTTAAAGTAATTAAAGTTGGTCTGTTAAATGCTTTACCATCAAAAGAAACTTCTTTATAAACCCTAGCGTTACTTATTTCCGTTAATAATTCGGCGGCACGATTAAGGGCCGTTAAAACTCTAATTTCATCAACACCTTTTTCAAATCTTAAACTAGAATCACTATGTAAGTTTAGTCTTTCGGCTGTCTGTTTAATACGGGTTGGTTCAAACCAAGCCGCTTCTAAAATAATTTTAGTTGTAAATTCAGTAACGGCCGTATTTAATAAGCCCATCACTCCACCTATCGCAACCGGATAAATGCCGTTTGTAATAACGATATCATCTTTTCTTAAAATTCTTCTTTGTTCATCTAAGGTAATTACTTCTTCTAAGTCTTTAGCACGTCTTATGACAATTTTTTCGCTACCAAACTTTTCCGCATCAAAAGCGTGAAGGGGAGTTCCTAGTTCTAATAAAACAAAGTTAGTCACATCAACTACATTATTAATAGGCCTAATTCCTGAAGCTATAAGGGCGCTTTGAAGCCACATTGGACTAGGTTTTATTGTGATATTATCAACATATCTTGCATAATATCTTTTACAACCTTCATCTAAAATTTTAACTTCTAATGGATTATAAGGACCATTTTCAATAACTTCTATTTCCGGATTTATAAGCTTTTCATTTAACACAGCGGCTAAATCATAAGAAAAACCTAAAACACTTAATAAATCACTTCTATTAGGTGTTATAGATAATTCTAGTGAAGCTTGATCAAATGATAAGGCTTCTAAAGCGCTTGAACCAACCTTTTTTGGCTCATCAAAATAATAAATTCCCGCTTTAAATCTTTCTTCAATATGTTTTTCATCAATGCCTAGTTCATTTAATGAACAAATCATTCCTGATGAAGAAACACCACGAATCTCTGTTTTTTTAATTTCAAAATCTTCACTAAACTTAGTTCCTTCTAGTGCGACTATTACATATTGATCTTTTCTTACATTACTAGCTCCACAAATAATTTGCAAGGGTTCATTAGAACCAACATCTACCATACAAACTGATAAGTGATCACTATTTGGATGAGGCCAACACTCTAAGATGTGTCCAATAACTAACCCCTCAACGGTAACTAACGCTTCCATTCCTTCAACTTCAGTAATGTATTCATTAGTTAATTCATATAGTTTTTCATAAGAAGGGACATTTTTAATAAATCTTTTTAACATATTCGTAGCTATTTTCATTTTTAAAGCCCTCCTTTATATTGTTTTAAGAATCTAACATCGTTAGTATAAAAAAGTCTAATATCATCAATACCATATTTTAACATCGCGACTCTTTCAACCCCAATTCCAAAGGCGAATCCAGTAAACTCATTTGGATCATATCCGCCCATCTTTAACACATTAGGATGAACCATTCCCGCACCTAAGATTTCTATATATGATGTGCCATCATAAACATCCACCTCAACACTTGGTTCAGTAAAGGGAAAATAACTAGGTCTTAAGCGGATTTCTTTATCTTCACCAAAGAAAAACTTAGTAATTTCTAAAAGGGTTGCCTTAAGATGAGACATAGTAATATTTTTACCAACTACTAAGCCTTCAATTTGCATAAATTGATGGCTGTGGTATTGATCATCATCATCTCTACGATACACTTTACCTGGACAAATAATTTGAATTGGCTTACCTTCTGATTTTAACATCGTTCTTGCTTGAACTGGTGAAGTGTGAGTTCTAAGTAATGTCTCTAGGTCTATGTAAAATGAGTCTTGCATCGCTCTTGCTGGATGACCTTTTTCTAAGTTTAACATCTCAAAGTTATATAAATCCTTTTCTACCTCAGGCCCATCTTTAATTTCATAACCCATCCCAATAAATAACCTTTCAAAGTCTTTAATTACTTGGTTTAAAATATGACTTGAACCTAGTGGTAGTTTAGCTCCAGGAATAGTCACATCAATTTCTTCTTTCGCTAATTTTTCTTTAAGTTTTTCAGCTAAAATTTGGTTTCTTTTAACTTCAAATAGTTCTTCTAAGACTTGTTTTTGTTCGTTAATAAGTTTACCATATTCTTTTCTATCTTCAACAGGTAAATCTCTAAAATTAGCCATTAAACTAGAAATCTCTGATTTTTTACCTAAAGTTAAACTTCTTAAATTATTTAAGGCGTTTTCATCATTAATACTTTTTAATTTTTCTTTAACTTTTATTAAAATTTCTTCTAATTTTTCTTTCATAATCTTCCTCCATAATATATAAAAATCGTCCTTAGAAAAAACTCTAAGGACGAAATTAGTTCGTGGTACCACCTTAGTTCTAGATAAATCTAGCACTCATTATAACTTTAACGCAGTCTTACGGGTATGATTAGTACCTTCTAAAGGATGAATTCTTTAAAGTGTTATCCCCTGTTTTCACCACCCACAGGCTCTCTTTCACAACAACTTTAAATACTAGTTCCTTTTATGAATATTTTGTTTTAATCTTTTCTTGATGCTAAAATTGCTAATAATCTTAAAACTTGAATAAAGATATAAATAGTTGAAACTACTAAACCTAAACTCACAACCCATTCATACTTTTTATCA
>JAAZKC010000026.1 GCA_012800005.1 Acholeplasmataceae bacterium
CGGCTTTCTATATCAATGAAAGAATAAAAAGTAATATCCATACAGTAACCATGGGTCCACCAAGTGCTAAAAGTGTCTTATTAGAATCACTTTATATGGGAGCTGATAGTGGTACTTTAATTACTGATAGAAAGTTTGCGGGAGCGGACGTACTTGCGACCGCTTATACATTAGGTAGCGCAATCGCTCATCTTGGTAATTATGATTTAGTTATGTGTGGTAAACAAACTACTGATGGTGATACAGCCCAAGTAGGTCCAGAGATTGCGGAAAATTTAAACATACCACATGTGCCTTATGTAAAGGAAATTATTGAAGTAAAAGAAAAGTCAATTGTCTTAAGAAGCGCTTATGATAATTATGATGAAATTGTTGAGGTTCCTTATCCTTTATTAATCACGATTGAAAAGGATGCGTTCGTGCCGAGATTACCTTCTTATAGACGCAAACTAGAAGTAAAAGAAACATGTATCAATACTGTTACTTTTAGAGATTTAGAAGACCAAAATGAAGCTAATTATGGCTTAAAAGGTTCTCCTACACAAGTTGTGAGTATGTTTTCACCAGATAAAAGTATTAAAACTGTTGTTTTTGAGGGAAATCCTGATGATGTCGCAAAAGATTTAGTAAAAGTCTTAAAAGACAATCAGTTTATATAAGGAGGCGTTAGTATGGCATATATAAAAGTTGATAACTCTAAGGTTACTAAAGAGGTTGCGGAAAAACTCTTAAAAATTTGTCCATTTAACGCATTTGATTATAAAAATGGCACATTAAGTGTTAATGCGAACTGTCGCATTTGTAGCGTATGTGTTAAAAGAGGACCAGAGGGTGTATGTACGCTAGTAGAAGATGAAAAAAAGTTAATCGATAAAACTAAATATCAAGGTATTTTAGTTTATGTTGAACACCACAATAATGAAGCTCACCCAGTTAGTTTTGAACTTGTTGGAAAAGCATTAGAACTAGCTAAAGTTAGAAAAGAACCAGTTTACGCAATCGTAATTGGTCATAATGTTAAACATTTAGCAGAAGAAGTGTTAACTTATGGTGTTGATAAAGCATTTTTATATGATGATGAAGCATTTTTAAACTTTAATGTTGAGATTTATACAAATGTATTAGAACATTTCTTTAAAAAATACCAAAACAATATTTTCTTAGTTGGGGGAACACCACTCGGTAGATCATTCGCACCTAGGGTTGCGGCAAGATTAAGAACAGGAATGACTGCTGATTGTACAGCATTAGAAGTTACTAAAGAAGGAGATTTAATGCAAATCCGTCCAGCCTTTGGTGGTAACGTTATGGCAAAAATTGAGACAACTAATAACCGTCCACAAATGGCTACAGTTAGATATAAGATGTTTCAAAAACCTCCAGTTGTTAAACCGCATGGCACTTTAGTAGTTGAAGATACAAAAGATATTAAGAAAGATTCATTAATTAAGTTATTAGAAATACTAAATAAACCTAAAGCTAAAGATATTAGCGAATCAGAAATTTTAATTTGTGTTGGTAGAGCGTTTAAAAAACAAGCTGACTTAGAATTAATTGAACCATTAAGAAAACATCTTAATGCTGATGTCGCTTGTACAAGACCACTAATTGAAAATGGTTGGTTTGATCCAAGGCTACAAGTAGGTCTTAGTGGAAGAACGGTTAAACCAAAACTAATAATTAATATTGGAATTAGTGGGGCAGTTCATTATATTGAAGGAATGAAAGAATCAGAAGTTATTATTACAATAAACAATGATCCTAACTCAAAATTATTTGATATTAGTCATTACTCAATTATTGGAGATTTATATGAAATTTTACCTAGAATAAACAGTTTATTGGAGGCGAAATAATGTATAAGAAACTTGATGAAAAAGACTTTAAAAAGTTAAGAGAAATCTTTGGTAAAGAAAATGTTTTTGTTGGTAATGAAATCGCTGAAGAATATTCTAAAGATGAGATGGGAATGATTCAAGCTTATCCTGAGGCAAGAGTTCTTGCGGAAGATAAATATCAAATCTCAAAACTTATGGAATATGCCTCACTTATGAAGTTTCCAGTTACTGTTAGAGGTGCAGGAACAGGTTTAGTTGGCGCTTGTGTTCCAACAAAGGGTGGCGTATTATTAGATATGACTAAGATGAATAAAATTATTGAACTTGATAAAGAAAATACAGTCTTAGTTGTTGAACCAGGAGTGATGTTACTTGACATTGCTGAATATGTAGAAAAAGAAGGTTTATTTTACGCACCAGATCCAGGTGAAAAAACAGCTACTATTGGAGGAAATATTTCTCATAACGCAGGAGGAATGCGGGCGATTAAATATGGTGTGACTGGAGACTGGATTAGAGGTTTAGAAGTGGTACTCGCAGATGGAACAATTATGAAAACTGGTGGGAAGGTTGTTAAAAACTCTACAGGTTATCCTTTAAAACAATTATTTATTGGGACAGAAGGAACTTTAGGAATTATTGTTGAGGCAACCTTAAAACTAACAAGTTTACCTAAGTTTTCCGCTTCACTATTAGTGCCGTTTGAAACTACTAAAGAAGCAGTAAAGGCGGCACCAGAGTTATTATTAAGACATGTAACTCCAACTGCGCTAGAATATTTTGATGAAACATCAATTAAATATTCAAGTGAGTTTTTAGGTAAAAGTATTCCTCATAATGACTATAAAGCATACTTACTTTTAAGTTATGATGGTACAAACCAAGCAGCTTTAAATCATGATATTGAAGTCGCAAGCCAAATTTGTCTAGATTTAGGTGCTTTGGATGTTTATTTAATAGATACTCAAGAAAGAAAAAAATCAATTTGGGATGTAAGAGGAGCTTTCTTAGAGGCAATTAAAGCTTCTACTACGGAAATGGACGAAATTGATGTGGTCTTACCAAGAACTCATATTGTTGATTATTTAGCTTTCGCAAGAGAAGTGTCTAAAGATGTAGGACTTAGAATGCCTTATTTTGGTCATGTTGGTGATGGTAACTTACATATTTATTTTTGTAGAGATGACTTAGAAAGAGAAGTCTTCTTAGAAAGATTAGATAAAGCTTTTGATATTATGTATGATAAAGCGTTTAGTTATGGTGGTTTAGTTTCAGGTGAACATGGTATTGGAGCCGCTAAAAAGAAGTATATGTATAGGCTTTTAGAAGGAAAACCAATTGAATTAATGAAAGGAATTAAAAAGGTTTTTGATCCACTTAATATTTTAAATCCTGACAAAGTTCTTTAATTTTGATAAATTAAAAAAGAGGTATCTCAAAAAGAGGTATCTTTTCTTTTTGTTCATATGTGTGGTATAATTAAGCGAGTAAAGGATGGTGTCTAAAAACATGAGTGTAATGTTAAAGATGGTGAAAAATAAAGAAGAATTAAGCGTTGCTGA
>JAAZKC010000027.1 GCA_012800005.1 Acholeplasmataceae bacterium
AAGCCATAAGGTGATATTTTATTTTGAGAAAAAAGGGCTTAAAAATATATTTTAAAACGTATTTTATTTAAAGTTTTATCGAAAAACACTCAAAAACGTGATAAATGATAAAATTAGTCATATATATAATGTAGTAATAGTACAAACATTATTAGTAATGTAAATAGGATTTCCTAGTAAATTAAAAAAGGAGTTAGTCCTAGTAACCTTAATAAAAACTTTGATGTTTTAAAAAAGTATAATAAAAATATAGCTTCCGGAATAATTATTTCGATGACTGACAAACTAATGCCAATTAATAGAAATTGTTGGTTGTGTCCAATTGAATTCATTTAAAAAGCGAAAGACACACATCTTTCGCTTTTATTATATTTATATATTAATACTCATCTTCTTCTGCATCAATCTTTTGAATCGGTGCTTCATAACTATAGAATGAATCTTTTAAGATACCTGTTCCTGCTGGAATTAATCCACCAATAATAACATTTTCTTTTAAGCCCTTAAGTTCATCAGTCATACCTCTAATTGCGGCATCAGTTAAAACTCTTGTGGTTTCTTGGAATGATGCTGCTGATAAGAATGATTCACTTTGTAAAGACGCTCTAGTAATACCTAATAATTCAGGTTGACCTACCGCTGGATGTTTTCTTTCTTCAATTGCTTGACGGTTTGCTTCTTTAAACTCACCTATTGAAACTTTTGAACCAGGTAATAAATCCGTATCACCTTCATATATTACGTGAACTTTTCTTAACATTTGGTGAATAATAATTTCAACGTGCTTATCACTAATCGCAACCCCCGTTGCACGGTAAACTTTTTGTACCTCTTCTAAGATATATTTTTGTACCTCTTCAACTCCAGCAACTCTTAATAATTCTTTTGGATGAATTGATCCTTTATTAAGTTTTTGACCCGCCTTAAGAATATCGCCCTTCTTAACAAGTAATTGCGCATTAGAATCTAGTGTATACTTTCTTTCTTTAGAAGCTTCTCCACCTTGAGGGTTTTCCATCACAGTAATAGTAATTCCAGATTGACGGCTTTCAACCTTTTCAACCTTACCACCAATTTCTGCAATAGTTGCTTGACCTTTAGGTTTTCTCGCTTCAAAGAGTTCTTGAATACGAGGTAATCCTGCTGTAATATCGCTTGCTGATGCAACTCCACCAGTGTGGAACGTACGCATTGTTAACTGTGTTCCTGGCTCACCAATTGATTGTGCCGCAACAACCCCAACAGCCTCTCCAACTTCAACAGATTTATTAGTTGCTAAGTTTCTTCCATAACAATGTTTACAAACACCATTTAATGAATCACATGTAAGTACGCTTCTAATATTAATGCTTGTAATTTCCGCTTCAATTATTTTATCTGCGATTTCATTAGTGATTAGTTCATTCTTACGAACTAAAAGTTCATCATTATTAGGGTTTTTAACATCTTCATTAGAATATCTACCGATAATTCTATCTATAAATGGTACTACTAATTTACCATCTTCACCATATAATGCTTCAATTTTAACGCCTTTTTCAGTTTTACAATCTTCCATATCAACAATTAATTCTTGTGATACATCGACTAACCTTCTTGTTAGATAACCTGATTCCGCAGTTTTTAAGGCTGTATCTGTTGAACCTTTTCTCGCTCCGTGAGTTGAAATAAAGAACTCAGATACCGTTAATCCTTCTTTAAAGTTCGCTTTAACAGGAATTTCAATAATTTCACCAGTCGGATTATACATGAGCCCGCGCATACCTAACATTTGAGCGAAGTTTGATTTACTTCCTCTCGCACCGCTATCAAACATCATGAAGATGTGGTTATCGTGGTCAAACTCTTCCATAACTCCTTTTTCGATGTCATTTCTTGCTTTAGTCCATTCATCAACAACTAATTTATAACGTTCTTCATCTGTTAAAACACCATCTTCAAAGTATTCTTCTAATTCTTTAATACGTTCTTCAGCTTCTTTAACTCTTTCTTCTTTCTTAGAATAAACGTTCATATCGCTTGCAGAAACAGTAATTCCTGAAACAGTTGAATATTTGAATCCTAAATCTTTAAGTTTGTCTAACATCTTTGAAGTTTCATTAATTTCAAATTGTTTAAATACTTCCGCAATAATTTTAGATAAGAATCCTTTTCCAAATGATTTTGGTTCAGGCATTGCTTTAATCGCTTTTTTAGGATTTGTACCTTTTTTAAAGAAATATACATCATTAGGTTTTTTCATTAAGTTTTCATCAGTTGGCTCATTTAAAAATGGAAATGAAGGAGGTAATATTTCATTAAATATTATTCTTCCTAATGTAGTTACTAAATACATAGTTCTTTGTTCTTCAGTAAAATAATGATCTAAACTATTAGGGTCTAAAACAATCATTGTATGAAGACCAATCTCACCATTTTTATAAGCTAAATAAGCCTCTTCATAACTTGAATAAAAATGACCTTCATTCTTCTCGCCTTTTCTTGCGATAGTTAAATAATAGTTACCTAAAACCATATCTTGAGATGGTGTGACAACTGGCTTACCATCTTTAGGATTTAAAATGTTATTTGAAGCTAACATAAGTAGTCTTGCTTCTGCTTGTGCTTCATGGGATAAAGGTAAGTGAACTGCCATTTGATCTCCATCAAAGTCAGCGTTAAACGCTGGTGTTACTAGTGGGTGAAGCCTAATTGCTTTACCTTCAATTAATTTAGGTTCAAATGCTTGAATACCTAATCTGTGTAAGGTTGGAGCGCGGTTAAGTAAGATTGGATGTTCAACCACAATCGCCTCTAAAGCACTCCATGCATTATCATCTAAATCTTCATAAGATCTTTTCGCTGCTTGAATTGAACCAAGTCTTACAGTTAACTCTCTAATAACGAAAGGTTTAAATAATATAATCGCCATTTCACGCGGTATTCCTGCTTGATACATTTCTAAGTCAGGTCCAACAATAATAACACTTCTCGCACTAAAGTCAACACGTTTACCAAGTAAGTTTTGTCTAAATCTTCCTTGTTTACCTCTTAACATATCTGATAGAGATTTTAAGTGTCTATTTCTTTCAACAGTAGCTCTTTTACCTTTTCTTGCATTATCAAATAACGCATCAACCGCTTCTTGTAATAAACGTTTTTCGTTTTTAATAATTAATCTTGGAACGAACTGTTCTTTTTGTCTCTTTAGACGGTTATTTCTATTTAAAATTCTTCTATATAAGTCATTTAAATCAGTTGTCGCAAAACGTCCACCATCTAAAGCAACCATAGGTCTTAAATCAGGTGGAATAACTGGTAAGACATCCATTACCATCCATTCTGGTTTATTATCACTATTTTTAAATGCTTCTACTACTTCTAACCTTCTAATCGCGCGATCGCGTTTTTGTTTAGAAGGAGATTTCATTTTTCTTCTTAAAACTCTTGCTTCTTTTTCTAAATCAATATCTTGAAGTAATTTCTTAATCGCTTCAGCACCTGTCATCGCTTGGAATTTGTTCCCATATTTTTCATAATATTGAGAATATTCCATTTCTGATAATATTTGTTTTTTAACTAAATCAGTTTCGCCTTGATTACCTGGATTTGTAACAATATAACTTGCAAGATAAACAATTTCTTCTAAGTCTTTCGCTTTAATATCTAATAAAAGCGCTAAACGTGATGGTGAGTTTTTTAAATACCAAGTATGAACAACTGGAGCCTCTAACTCAATATGACCCATGCGTTCTCTTCTTACTTTTGCTTCAGTAATTTCAACTCCACACTTATCACAAATTTGACCTTTATCTAAGTTGCGTTTTTTCCCGCAAGCACATTGATAATCTTTTGTAGGTCCAAAAATACGCTCACAGAATAAACCGTCAATTTCAGGTTTTAAAGTTCTATAGTTAATAGTTTCGTGTTTTAATACTTCACCATAACTCCAACTTCTAATCTCATCAGGACTCGCTAAACGAATCTTTAAATGAGAATAGTCTTTAGAGCCATATGTCTTAGTTTTTCCTTTTTGTTGTTTTAATCTAACATATTCAGATACATCAATTGCTTTTTCTTTTTCCTCTACCACTTCAACTTGATAAAGTTGGAAAACCTTATCAAGTTCTTGTTTAAATAAAGTGTCCATTAAAACAATTTCATCGTATTTTTCTTTTGTAATGTTAAATAAATCTTTTGTCGTTATAATACCGTGACCTTCAATTTCAGCTTCAAGGTCTTTAGGTAAACTTAAGTTTTCAACTAATGTAGGAATTCCATATTTTCTTAGTAAAGGAACTAACTCATCAAATAATGACTCATCATCTCTAAAAATATATTTCTTTATTTGAACAAAGTTAAAGCCATCTAAATCAGCTAATGTGTCAATTCCTGATAAATGAAGGGCATTAACAATGTGTTCTGATACTTTTAAATCTTTAATATATGTCTTTTTAAAATCTACCATTATTAAAACCTCCTTCTATCAAACCCAGTATGGTCCACTAGTGATTTATTAACCTCATTTTCACCAGTTTCCGCATCAATTAATTCAACATATAATCCAAGTGATTGAAGTTCTCTTGTAAGAACTCTAAATGATTCTGGGATATGTGAATCTGGAATTGCTTTACCATCAGTAATCGCTTTATAAACTTTATTTCTGCCAATAATATCGTCTGATTTAACAGTTAATAATTCTTTTAACGTATGTGCTGCACCGTAAGCATATAATGCCCAAACTTCCATCTCACCAAAACGTTGGCCTCCGTTTTGAGCTTTACCACCCATCGGTTGTTGCGTAACAAGCGTGTATGGTCCAACACTTCTTGCGTGAAGTTTATCTTCAACCATGTGTGATAACTTAATCATATACATCACACCAACATTAATACGATTTTCATATGGTTCACCAGTTCTACCATCATACAAAACTTGTTTACCATCAGGCTCCATACCTGCCTCAGCCATAATTTCTTTTATTTCTTGTTCATCTAAACCATCAAATACAGGTGTCGCTATTTTAACGCCTAGTTTCTTTGCGGCCATACCTAAATGAACTTCTAAAACTTGTCCGATATTCATTCTTGATGGTACCCCAAGTGGGTTTAACATAATGTCAATTGGTGTTCCATCTTCCATATATGGCATATCTTCAACCGGCAATATTTTAGAAATAACACCTTTATTACCGTGTCTACCAGCCATCTTATCGCCTTCAGAAATCTTTCTTTTCTTAACGATATAAACTCTAACTGTTTCATTAATTCCAGGTCCTAAATCATCACCATCAGCTTTTGTGAATCTTTCAATCGAATGAACGATTCCTCCACCACCGTGTGGAACACGTAATGAAGTATCTCTAACTTCTCTTGCCTTTTCATTGAAAATGGCTTGAAGAAGCTTTTCTTCAGGTGTTGGATCAGTTAATCCTTTAGGAGTAATCTTACCAACTAAAATATCTCCTTATTTAACTTCAGTACCAGGAATAATAATTCCTAAATCATCTAAATATTTTAATTGTTCATTTGGTGCGTTAGGTACTTCTCTTGTAATTTCTTCTTTTCCAAGTTTAGTATCTCTACTTTCAATTTGATGTTCATCAATGTGTATTGATGTATAAACATCTTCTTTTACTAATGCTTCGCTCATAATAATCGCATCTTCATAGTTATAACCTTCCCAAGTCATAAACGCTACAGTAACGTTTCTTCCTAGGGCAAGTTCTCCATTTCTAATTGATGGACCATCAGCGATAATATCACCAACCTTAATCATCTCTCCAGTTTTTACAATTGGTTTTTGTAAAATTGCGGTATCTTGGTTTGAGCGTAAAAATTGAATAAGTTCAAATGTACGTCTTTCTAGTTTATCTGTAAGTTTAGCTTCTCTAATATTATTATAAGCTTCCCAATTAAACTCATCAGTTGGTGTATAAACTACTTTACTTCTACTAGAAGCTCTAACATCTTCAGTAGGTTTAAGCGTTATGATAATCTTTCTAGCATCAACATATGTAACAATTCCATCAACATCAGAAACAATTGCCGCACCCGAATCTTTTGCGGCACGATATTCAATACCAGTACCTACAATTGGTGATTCTGGAATTAATAAAGGAACTGCCTGACGTTGCATGTTTGCACCCATTAATGCACGTGATGCATCATCGTGCTCTAAGAAAGGAATACTTGAGGTTGCCACAGAAACAAGTTGTTTTGGAGATACGTCCATATAATCAACTTCTTCTTTATTAAAAACATTAGTTGTTCCATATAATCTACCAACTACTGTATCTTCAATGAAATTACCTTCTTCGTCAAGTGGTGTGTTCGCACTTGCGATAATATATCTTTCTTCTTCGCTCGCTGTTAGGTATTCATATTCACTAGATACTTTAGGATTTTCACCTTTAACAACCTTTAAATATGGAGTTTGAATAAATCCATATTCATCAGTTTTCGCATATGTTGAAAGTGAACTAATTAACCCAATTGAAGGACCTTCTGGAGTTTCAATTGGACAAATTCTTCCATAGTGTGACTCATGAACGTCTCTAACCTCAACTCCGGCTCTATCTCTCGCAAGACCACCTGTACCCAAAGCACTAATTCTTCTTTTTTGTGTTAATTCCGCTAACGGATTAATTTGGTCCATAAATTGTGATAATTGTGAACTACCAAAGAATTCTTTAAGTGATGCGGTTAAAGGTTTAATGTTAATTAAGTTTTGTGGTGTTGCCTCAGCAATATCAGTTGTTGACATTCTATCTTTAATATTTTTCTCTAATTTAGAAAGTCCGATTCTAAACTGATTTTTTAAAAGTTCACCAATTAAGCGTAATCTTCTATTTGATAAGTGGTCAATATCATCAATATTTCCAACACCATCATAAAGGTTTAAATAATATGATAGTGAAGCTACTATATCAGAAGAAGTAATATGTAATCTATCTTCCCTAGAATCATTACCAATAATTTCAATTCTAGGTTTTGCCTTTTCTTCTTTAATTGGAACAACACTAATTTTTTCTACATATAAATCTCTTCTTTGAGCTTCTTTTTCAAAGAATGCATCTTTCTTACCAGAAACTAAAAAGTACTTAATAACATTTTCATCTAGTTTGTTTCTTACCATTTGTAAATTATATAAATCTACTCTTGTAATTTCTTGACCACTATAAATTAAAGGCTTATGGTTTTCTTCTGTTTTCTTGTGGTCTTCTAAAATGTCAATATCATTTTTCGCAAAAACACTTGTATACTTTAAATTAGTAATGCTTTCTAAATTCATTTGGTTTTTATAAATATTATAATAAACCTCATCATCAACAATTGTGCCTTCTTCATATAGTAAAGTTCCATCTTTAAGATAAATATCTTCTTCAATATATGGAGTTAAATATACTAAATCAGAAGCTTTCAAACCTTGACGGTTACTAATTAATGTATGACGCAAATCAGCAGTTAAAACATCGCCTTTTTTAGCGATTATTTCACCGGTTATATAATTAGTAATATTGTTTTTAAGTTTAATATTTTTAGAATACCTAAGTGGTTCTACTTTTTCTTCACCATATAACTTAACCACAAGGTCTAATTTTTGTGGGTCTTTAACATATTCTATTTGCCCATTTTCTTTTTCTTGAAACACAATATTATCTTTTTGATTAGAAATTAGTTTTCTTACCTCAGGAGTGATTTTAGTTCCTTTTTCAACAAGCAAGCCAACCTCTCTTGCCTCACTAGGAATATAATTAATTTCAAATGCTGCATATTGTTCATTTAAATCACTTGTTTTAACACCAAATATATGTGTTTCTGTTTCATTTTGAAGTGAATATTCTTTATCTAAAATTTTTACCCTTAAAGCATCTTTATTTTTGGAAAGAACATTGATACTATCTAAATTAACAACGTCTCCTTTATTAACAATAATGTTTCCATCTTTATCTTTAATATCATCTGCATAATGATAAACTGTTGGGTTTGAAACATAAGGAATTCCTTGTGCAATAGTTCTTAATCTTTGAATAACATCAAGTTTTAAATTATATTTGTAACGGCCAACACGTTCTAAATCATAACGTCTTCCATCATAAAGTCTCATTCTAATAAATTCTTTTGCGGCTTCTATTGGAATTTTTTCCCCTTGACGCATTTTTGAATATAACTCTTCAATCGCACTATTGGAATCTAAAATACCCTCTTTCTCATCTTTAAAGAAGGTTTCTTCTAATTCCTCAAGATATGTGGGAAATAAATTTCTCACACTTTCAGGACCACTAAATCCTAAAGCTTGAACTAATGCGGTTAATGATAACTTTTTAGATCTATCAAGTTTTGCGTAATAAATATTTCTTGCGCCCATTTCATATTCTAACCATGCTCCTCTAGTTGGAATAACTTGGCTCATAAACTTAACTTTATTTGTTTTCTTGTCAAATTCGCTAGTGTAATAAACACCACTTGATCTAATAATTTGTGAAACCACAACTCTTTCGGCACCATTAATAATAAAAGTCCCATTTGGAGTCATAAACTGTAAATCACCCATAAAAAGTTGTCTTTCAACAACTTCTCCTGTTCTAACTTTTTCTAATCTTACAGTAACGAATAAAGATTTTGCATAACTAGTATCTCTTCTTTTCGCATCCATTATTGAATATTTTGCATCTTCAAAACGATGATTAGAAAAATACAGTTTATAATCGCCATTATAAGATTCAATCGGTGACAATTCATCAAATAATTGCTTAAGTCCTTCTGTTACAAACCAATGAAACGATTCTGTTTGAATTTCAATTAGGTTTGGTAATTCAATATCATAACGCATTTTTGAATAGTTTCTACGTTGTGCTTTTTTTCCGTATTGCACATTACGATATCCCATAAGCTTTAATCCCCTTTCTAAAAATCCTGCCGATTATATAAGTATTATATAATTTTATTTTATGCCACAATATGCAATTTATTATTTTATAATAAATATTTCAATAAGTCAACAACTATTTTATACTTTTTTCATTTTAAAGACAAAATAGCCTTTATTTTTACAAACAACTACAATATTTCCAAACAATTCTTTTAAATATCTTTGATGTGACGGAGCCCCTTGCTTCTTAGCTATTACAATATAAAACTCTCCATCTTTTTTTAAATGTTCGTAAGCACCTTTATAAAGTTTAAAGACTGTTTCTTTACCAGCACGAATTGGTGGATTTAATGTAATCACATCAAATAACTCGGTTATTTTTTCAAATCCAACCGAATGAAAAACTTTTGATTCTATATAGTTTGTTTCCGCATTAATTTTTGTAAGTTCTAACGCTCTTAAATTAACATCTGTTTGAGTTAAGTTAACATTAGGATATTTATCTTTTATGATAATCCCAATAACACCATATCCACATCCCAAATCTAATAAATCTAGTTTTTCATTTTTTAGTGAAATCGCGTCAATAAGCGTTTTCGTACCAAAATCAATTTTATCTTTTGAAAATACTCCAACATCAGTCGAAAAACGGTAAATTTTACCGTCATAATTAAAATCAAACGTTTTAATGTTTGATTTTTGATTTGGATTATTTATAAAATAATGACTCATAATTTACATGCATAAAAACCCGAGTCTCTCTCAGGTTTTTATTTTAAAGTTTTTTCCTTATTTAACTTCAACTGTAGCGCCTACTGCTTCTAGTGCTTCTTTTGCAGCTTCTGCGTCTTCCTTCTTAACGTTTTCTTTAATTACTCCGTCAGGTGTTTCAGTTAACTTTTTAGCATCAGCTAATCCAAGACCTGTTAATTCTCTAACAACTTTAATAACTTGAATCTTTTGATCACCAAATGATTTGATTAATACAGTGAATTCTGTCTTTTCTTCAACTTCTTCAGCCGCTACTGCTGGACCTGCTGCTGCAACTGCAGTTGGGTCAATACCAAATTCTTCTTTTAAACCGTCTACTAATTCTTTAATTTCAAGAATTGTCATTTCTTTTAATGCTTCAACAAATTGTTCTTTAGTTAATTTTGCCATAATTCTTCTCTCCTTTATTCTTTTTCTACAAGCATATTAAGACCAATAGCTAATTCTCTAACTGGCATTAATAATCCTGCTGCTAATTGTGTTAATAATGTTTCATAAGATGGTAATGTTGCAAGTTCAATCATTTGTTGTAATGATGCAACTTTTCCTTCGATAATACCTGATTTAATTTCAATTTTCTTATTTGTTCTTGCGAATCCATGAACAATCCTCGCTGGCGCTACAACATCTTCATTTGAAAAAACCAACACTTTTTTACCAACCATAGATTCATTAATTGCCCCATAGCCAGATTTTTCCATTGCTCTTCTGGTGATATTATTTTTATAAACACCCATAACACAATTTTCTTTGTGCAACTCAACACGTAAATCTGTTGATTCTTTAACAGTTAATCCTAAGTCATCAAAAGCAACTATTGTTTTTGCTTCTTGAATCTTTTCAGCTAACTCGTCAACTTGTTTTTGTTTACGTTCAATTGCTGTTAATTTCATATAAGTTTCCTCCTTATAAATAAAACCCTCTTCCAAAGACAAAGAGAGTTTAAATTTCATTAATTTAAATAACCTCGGTAGGAAATTAAGGATTTATCCACCTACTGTCTTTGGTTTAAGTTATTTTATTCTTTTGCTTTAAATGATTCTTCATCTAAGCGAACGCCAGGACCCATAGTTGATGATACAGTAATATTTCTCATGTATACACCTTTAACGGTATTTGGTTTCACTCTAACTAATGTTTGATACACTGCTTTTGCATTTTCAACTAACTTTTGTGTATCAAATGATACTTTACCAATTGGCGCTTGAATATTTCCAACTTTATCAGTTCTATATTCAATCTTACCAGCTTTAATTTCGTTTACTGCATTTTTAACATCCATAGTAACTGTTCCTGTTTTAGGGTTAGGCATTAATCCTTTAGGTCCTAATAAACGACCAAGTTTACCTAATTCAGCCATCATATCAGGGGTTGCCACCATAACATCGAAATCAAACCAACCGCCTTGAATTTTTTGAAGTAACTCTGTATCACCTACATAATCAGCACCAGCTTCTTCCGCTTCTTTTGCTTTTTCACCACGAGCAATTACCACAACTTTTTGTGTTTTACCCGTTCCGTGAGGTAATACTATTGCACCTCTTAAATTTTGTTCTGCTTTTCTAGGGTCAATATTTAGACGAAACGCAATTTCAACTGTTGCATCAAATGATGTAATTGAAGTTTCTTTAACTAAATCTAGTCCCTTTCTAACTTGATAACGATTTTGTTTATCAATCTTCTTTGCCGCTTCAAGATATTTTTTTCCTCTTTTCATAATTTCTTCCTCCTAAATGTGGTATTCGCGGGATTACCTCCCACAATTTAGTCCCTTACTTTACCGCAACGCCCATGTTTTTGCAAGTCCCTCTAATAATTTCCATTGCTTCTTCGACATTATAGGCGTTTAAATCCGGCATTTTCATGGTTGCAATTTCTCTAAGTTGAGCTTCAGTAATAGAGCCTACGATATCCTTCTTTGGATTTCCTGCACCCTTTTGAATGCCTGCTGCTTTCTTGATTAAGTCACTTGCCGGTGGTGTTTTTGTTTCAAACGAAAATGTTCTATCGTCATATACAGAAATGATTACCGGAATAACATAACCCATTTGTTCTTTTGTTCTTTCATTAAATTGGCTACAAAACTGCTGGATATTAACACCTGCTTGACCTAATACTGGTCCTACTGGCGGTGCTGGATTCGCTTTTCCCGCAGGAATTTGTAATTTAATGACCTTTGCTGGTTTTTTCTTTTTACTCATCTAGACACATCCTCCTTCTTTCCTCTATAAGTTTGTGGTTAGCGGAAAATTAACTTTCCTTCCACTCTGGTGTATCTACACACGCTCAATGATTTTATCAAATCAAACTTTGTTTGTCAAGGAATTTTTGTTACATAGTTGACAAAATTTAAAATAATATCTTTTGTAGCAAGATTAACCGCTGTGAAAATATTAAAAACCGCACTGTGCGGTTTTTAATATTTTCGATTTTTTTATTTATTCATTTTATGTTCTTTGAAACAAAAAAACCAATCTTGACATTTAATGCCTTCTTGTTTTTCTCTTATATCTGCATCTTCCTTAGTTGCTGGAGGTGCCATAATTAAATCATCACCAGGATGCCAGTCTGCAGGTGTTGCGGTACCAGGATTTGCATCCGCAGTTTGAAGTGCGATTAAAAGTCTTTTAATCTCTTTAAAGTTTCTTCCAGTTGATCCAGGATAATAAAGAATAGTTCTAATAACTCCCTTTGGATCTACAATAAATACCGCTCTTACTGCATGAGTAGTATCATTATTAGGGTGAATCATTCCATATAATCTTGATACATCCATAGTAATATCAACAATTAAAGGAAATTCTACTTTAGGATTTTTAATACCGTTATATTCAAAGTTTTCTAATTGTTTTAACCATTGAATGTGTGATTGTAACGCATCTACTGATAAACCAACTAATTCAGTGTTTAACGCTCTAAACTCATCATGCATACTTGCGAATGTCATGAATTCTGTAGTACATACTGGTGTAAAATCAGCTGGATGTGAAAATAAAATTGACCACATGCCTTTTTTAGTGTAATCTTCTGGAAAATTTAATTTCCCTTTTGTTGTAACTGCTGTAAAGCTAGGTGCTTTATCTCCAATTAATGGTAATGTATAAAGTTTTTCTTGCATAATAAATTTTCTCCTTTCAAAATTTCCGCTTATATTTTAACAATTTTAATTATTTATAGCAATTTATTTGCTTACTCTTTGAAATCATTTTCTTCTTCTTTAGAAATGCTTTTTAATTTCATAATAAATCTCATAATATTTTCTTGTTGGTTAGGATATTTTCTTATCTTAAAAACATAACTAAACGCAATAAACTTATCATCATTAAATAAAATTTTAATATATCTATCTTTTATATTATATTTCCCCATTTCTATTTCTTTAATATCTTTAAATAAAAATGTTTTAACTTCTCCTTCAAATTTAGGTTTTAAGTATCCTCTAAAAATATGAAGTCTAAATTCATTTTCATTAAATGATAATACACATTCTGGAAAACCATCAATTAAACCACCATCATTTGGAAGAATTCCAATTGATGAAATATGGCTTAAAGGTGGGGTTTCTAAATTGTTTACTTGTTTTATTAAATTATTAAAATTCATCTGTATACCTCATAAAAAGAAAAGGAGATTATTTCTCCTTAATATCAATAAAATTAAATTCTGTTGGTGTTCCACGACCAAACATTTCAATATTAATAATCGCTGTTTCTTTGTGGTTATCAAAGGAAACAACTTCACCTTTTTGGCCCGCAAATGGTCCATTAACGATTTCAACAATTTCTCCGATATCATATTTGAATGTTGGTTTTTCAATTACACCAATATCTAATAAAATTTGAGTAATTTCTTCATGCGGAATTGGAACTGGTTTAGTTCTTCCACCACTAGAACCTAAGAATCCTGTAACTTGTGGAGTATTTCTAATGACGTGCCAAGACTCATCAGTAATAATCATCTCAACAAAAACATAACCAGGAAACTTTTTCTTTATTTTTTGAGTAATCTCTTCTTCATTTTTAGCATTAAGTTTTTTTTCAATAACTGTTTCTTCAGGAATTAAGACATTAAAAATAAGTGACTGCATTCCCATTGACTCAATACGTCTTTCAATATCTTTTTTAACAGAGTCTTCTGATCCTGAGTATGTTTGCACAACATACCATCTTCTTGGATTTATCATGATAATAACTTAATAATTGGCGCAATCATCGCGTCAAATCCAACAAATAAAAGTGCGAATAAAATTACGAAAATAAACACTTTAACTACCGCATCAGCTGCAGTTTTGAAATTTGCCCACGAGATTTTCTTTAGTTCAGGGAATGCTTGAACTAAAAATGGATAAACTACTAATAAAATTCCAATTACTGAAATAGAAAATAAAATCCATGCGAAAACTTTAGGATATTGTCCAATTAATGGAAATGATTCTCTAACTACTAATGCACCATTAATAATCATTAGTGAAAAAGCTAGTGCTAGTGAGGCTAAAATTGCTAAAACTACGTTTTCCCATTTATATTCTGTCCTTAATACTTCTAAAACTTTAGATTTTTTCGCTTTTTTCTCTTTGACTGCCATATTTGTGTCCTCCTATTTTGTTTCTTTATGAAGAGTTTGTTTATTACAATACTTACAAAACTTCATTAATTCTAATCTTTTCTTGTCATTAATGTTTTTTGTTGTTTGATAATTTCTTTGTAGACACTCTTCACAAATTAAAATAATCTTCTTTCTCATAAAAAAACCACCCCTTGTGGTATTTGTGCATTCATTTTAACACCTCAAAATAATTTAGTCAACATTTATTCACTTTTATCCTTATACATATCTAGTAGTTTGTTTTTTATTCTATAAATTGCATTATATATTTGTTTAGCTTCTAAATTTAACTCTTCACAAATTTCTTTTACTTTTTTATTGTTAAGAAAGTGTAGTTCATAAACTTTTTGTTCAAGTGAAGACTTAAAGGAAATATTAATATTTTCTTCTAAGATAACTTTTTCTTTTTCTTCAATTAAAAGTTCATTTTTATAAGTTTCAAGCATTTCATAATACCGTTTATTCTTTTTATGCAGATTAATAAAGTGTCTAGTAAGAATAACTTCGAAATAACGCATGAAAGTTTTGTTGTAGCTATCATCGAATGTTTCTATTGCTCTATATAGGCAAAGTACCCCTTCTTGAAAATAATCTCCTGACTCATCGTAATAAAAGAATGAATAAACTTTCTTATAAATAAAACGCTCATATTTTTTAAGTAAAATGTCTAAAGCCACCGTATCCCCTTCTTTGACCATGTAAAGTAGTTCATAGTCATTGTAGACTTTATACATTTTCTTCACCTCTTAAATTAAGTTTTTAATTTTGTATATTAAAAGCGCTGCGGCTACACTTGCGTTAAGACTATTAGATTTTCCTTTCATTGGTATTTTTATTAAAACATCGGCGTTTCTTTTTAAAATATTACTAATTCCTTCACCTTCGTTACCAATAATTAAAACCTTTTTAAAGTCTCCTTTCATCTTATTTAAAGATTCTCCATCTAAACTAGAACCAATGATAGAATAGTTTTTTTCTTTTAATTTTAAAACTGCTTGATAAAGGTTATTAACTTCATAAATATTAACATATTCTAAAGCTCCAGATGCTATTTTCGCAATTAAAGGTGAAAGTTTGGCCTGCCTTTTTTTTCTAATTATTATATCTTTTAGTCCTGCAGCCTCAGCAGTTCTTATAATTGCTCCAAAATTATGAGGATCTTCAATTCTATCTAATAAGATAACTTCTTTAGGTTTATTATTAATTAAATCATCAAGTGAATAAACTTTATAATTTTCAACATCTAATATAATTCCTTGATGAAGTCCGTTTTTAGTCAATTCATTTAATTTTTCCCTAGAAACTCTTTTAATTTTTATTTTATATTCATCAAGTAAATTTTCTATAGCCCTATCTTTAAACTTATCGTCTAGGTAACAAATATATACAACTCTACCAGCTAAAATTGCTTCTTTTGCAGTATTTTTCCCATAAATCAACATTTTCTTATACACCCGATAATTTCATAATTGCACCTTTAAAGCCTTTCTTTATCCAACCTGGAAGTTTAATAAAAAAACTAATTAAAACAGAACTTGATTGTAACATTACAATTAATAGAAGTAAGGCTGGAAGTGGTAACATTTCCGTTATTACATCAGAACCACTTAATCTTAAATAGTATTTAGAAATTGCATTAAATTCAAAAAATTCAGGTAAAAATATTACAGCCACCACAAAAATAATAAACATTGTTACAAATAGTATTCTTTTAAGGGCGTTAAATGGTTTTAAAACTCTATATAATACAATAAATGATGTAAATGTCGCACTTATTACAATTAAAGTAGATCTCGCTTCGGTTGTTAAATTTAAAATATTAGGTCTCGCTAACCACATAATAATTAATGTTTGCACCCCAACAGTTAAAGCTCCTGGTAATGCTTTAGATAGGACATTTGAAAGGAATTTCCCCTTAACTTGTTCATGGTTAGGTTGAAGCGATAAGACAAATGATGGAAGTCCAATAACTAAAAAATCAATCATAAATAGCTGTGAAGGTGTAATTGGATATCTCCCTCTCGTTAGAAGAGCAATAATAACCAAAATAATTGAAAATATTGTTTTAGTTAAGAAAAGTGTCGCAACTCTTTGGACGTTATTAATAACTCTTCTTCCTTCATTA
>JAAZKC010000028.1 GCA_012800005.1 Acholeplasmataceae bacterium
AGGTGAAACAACAGTATTACATACTCCTAAGACAGGAGAACATCATATTGGCACACTAGATTTAGTAAGTCATCCAACAATTAAGGGATATACATTAGTTACTGGACAAGCTACAACAATCGATATCGTGGCAGTTAGTGGAACGAATGTAAATGAACTAACAATTTACTATGTGAAAAATGATACAGAATGGACAACTATTACATTCGCACCAGGCGCAAACGCAACCCTATTAGGTACAACTTCATACGAAGTAATTAAAGGGCACGCCTTAAATGGAGCAAATCAACCTACAATTACCTTACCTACAATTAACCCTAATTTAGGATATAAGGAAGATGAAACTACACCATGGCCAGGTTATAGCGCAAGCGGACAAGTAAGTGGTGAAACAACTTATACAGCAAACGTAGTAGTTGATGAAACAGTTAAATTCCCATATGAAGTTAAATACTTACTACAAGGTGAAACAACAGTATTACATACTCCTAAGACAGGAGAACATCATATTGGCACACTAGATTTAGTAAGTCATCCAACAATTAAGGGATATACATTAGTTACTGGACAAGCTACAACGATTGATATCGTGGCAGTTAGTGGAACGAATGTAAATGAACTAACAATTTACTATGTGAAAAATGATACAGAATGGACAACTATTACATTCGCACCAGGCGCAAACGCAACCTTATCTGGTACATCTTCATATGAAGTAATTAAGGGAATTGCGCTTAATGGTCCAAATCAACCTACAATTACAGCACCTACAATTAATCCGAATGATGGATATAAAGTAGATCCTGCAGGTTCATGGAACCCAGCATTTAGTTTAGATAATGTAGTAAGTACAACAACTATTTATAATGCTCAAGTAATCGTAGATCAAAATGTTAAGTATCCATATAGAGTTAAATACTTAGAACAAGGTACTGACAAAGTGTTATATCAAGAATTAACAGGCCTACACCATATTGGTACATTAGATTTAGTAAGTCATCCAACAATTAAAGGATATACATTAGTTACTGGACAAGCTACAACAATCGATATTGTGGCAGTTCCAGGAACAAGTGTAAATGAATTTGTAATTCGTTATGTTAAAAATGATACAGAATGGACAACTATTACATTCTTACCAGGCGCAAACGCAACCCTATCAGGTACATCTTCATATGAAGTAATTAAGGGAATAGCGCTTAATGGTCCAAATCAACCTACAATTACGGCACCTACAATTAATCCTAATATAGGATATAAAGTAGATCCAGCAGGTTCATGGAGCCCGGCATTTAGTTTAAGTAATATAGTTAATGATATAACTACATACAATGCACAAGTAGTAATTGATCCAAATCAATGGGTTACATTAACATTTAATGGTAATCCAGATGTAACTATCGATGGTGAACCAACTAATATAGTAGAATATAGTGTACTTAAGGGAATTGCGCTTGATGATTCAAGACAACCAGCAATTATTCAACCGATATTCACAGTAAATGATCCTACTAAATATAATGAAGGTACACCAAATAATGGTTGGTTTGTTGGAACAGAAGAGTTTGTAATGACTAAAGTATTAACAGTAAACACTACATACACTCCAATTATTAAAAATAGAATAGCGGTTACTGTAGTTAGACAAGCTGAAATAGAGAAAGTAATTTCAACAAGAAACAGCAGTAGAGCTTACTTAACCGCAACAGGAGACCTTTATTATGCAGGAAGAGATACATGTTATACTGAAAATACACCTCCATATTCTGAAAGACAAATTTCAACATTTACCTTATTTGATGCATCAAGAATTAATAATGAAACAATAGTAGATATTGGCTTTGGTGGCCATTATGACGATAACCCTAATAAGGCTAGTGGTCATCACATTATTCTTACAGACACAGGTAATGTATATATTTGGGGAGCTAATAACCGTGGTCAACTTGGTTTAGGCGATAAGAATACAAGAACAACCCCAACATTATTAACTACAAATGGTCTTTATAACGGTGAACCTGTCATTAAAGTATTTGCAGGTCCTGAACATACAGCATTTATAACTAGAAACCAAGTAACTTTAGAAACAAGTTTATATACATTTGGTAGAAACGTTAATGGTCAATTAGGTATAGGAACTACGACAGATGCGGTGTTACCACAATTAGTTTCTAGAAGTTCTTATGGTAATAAGAATATTGCGGATATGTTCTTATCATTACATAATACAGCGATACTAACTGAAGATGGATCACTTTACATGGCTGGTTCAAACTACAGTTATCAAATGACTGATGGTGTTCAATTTGGTGGATTCATTTCAACATTTAGAGAAGTAACTAAGGTTGGTAAGATTCAAAAAGTAGTTCTTGGACAAGACCATACAATAGTTATTGACCTTCAAGGTTATGTATATGGTATGGGTCAAAATAGATTTGGTCAATTAGGGTTACCGATTAATCCTGTTAAACCTAATGAATCAAACAAGATTAAACTTCCAACACCAATTTTATCTGGCACAAAAGCTAAATTTGTTGCGGTTGGTGAAGACCAGACATTTGTTTATACAGAAAACAATCAATTATACGCAATTGGAAGAAACCATTATCAACAACTTGGTTTAGATAACGGTTCAACTGCGAATGTTGATACAGTTACATTAGTACCAGCAGCTCATTATGGTAACCAAATATTAGAATCAGTTTCACCTGGTAATGATAGTACTGCATTCTTCACTGTAAATAATGATGTTTATACAGTGGGAAGAAATAATAATGGTCAACTTGGTTTAGGTCATACAACCGACACTGCAACACCAACTAGAGTTGTTACACCAACAGTTGAAGTAGTTTATTACGCTAAACCTACTGATACATTAAATACAGGTTCAGTTCATACATTAAGTCAAACATTATCTGATTATTTAACTAAACCAGGTTATATATTCTACATATATAGTCATCAAAGTTACGCTATGACTTCAGAACTTCTATTAAGTGATCAAGTCGGCATGACAGCTAGAACTATTTATGTTAAGTATGAACTTGCTCCATAATATGGACAATAAATAAAAAAATGGGCAACGTCTTTATAAAGATGTTGTCCTTTTTTCTTATGTTATAAAAATGATAATATTTAATCATTAAAAAGATGGATTATTCGTGCTATAATTAAATATATAGTATTTAAATACTATAAAGTAAGAAAACTTAAATTGTTTATTTAAAAAGTGTATGTTATAATCAATATATGCGAATTTAGAAGGAGTAATTATATGACAAACAAGTATAGTAGATTAAAACCAAAAATTAAACCACTACCAATAATTATTATGGTAGTTATGGTGGTAGTATTTATAGTAGCGATACTTTTATTAAGACCATCTGCATCAAAAAAGATTCAAAATTCATTTAATAATGTTATTAGCAATGCTCAAGAAAAACTACCTAATGATCATGTTTTTGTAGAGATCAGTTATAAAGAGTATAAAAAGAAAGAAGATAAAAAAGAAAACTTTTTAATGTTTGTGGGAAATCCATATGATCAAGCAAGTCCAGGCGAAGTTAAATATTATGATTTTTACTTTAAATCAGAAAAAGTGAATGAAAAATTAACAGTTATTTATTATCTTGATTCTAGTAAACTTAATGAAGAACAAACAAAAGAATTAACAATGTTATCAATGTCTGGTGAAACCTTACAAACACCACAATTATTTTATTTTCATGATGGCTTAATGATATATTCAAGAAACGATACAGCATATACATCTGTATCAACAAAACCTCAAGGACAAATTCAAGCATTCTTTAGGGCAGTTTATAATAAATTATAAAAAGCACAAATAGTGCTTTTTTATAAGAGGTGATTACAATGTTTCAACAACTTAGATTAGATATTTTAAAAAGATTAGAAAAATATGACTACATTATTGTAGAAGAACCTAAAAGAGCGGATTCAGATTTAGCGATTCCACTTTTTAATGTTTCTAAAAAGGAACAAATTCCAATTAACGAAGTATCTAAGGAAATAACTAGTCTTTTAGAAGATCATCCTTTAATTAGTAAACTAGAATTTGATAGAGGATTTTTAAATATCTATTTTAATAGAGAATTATTTTCTAAAGAAGTTTTAAGTAATATTAAAGATGAAAAATATGGAACATTAAATAGTAATGGTAAAGTTGTTTGTATTGACTATTCTAGTCCTAATATTGCGAAATCTTTTAGTGTTGGGCACTTAAGAAGTACCGTAATAGGAGCTTCTTTATATAAAGTTTATGAAAAATTAGGCTATAAAGTTATTGGGATTAATCACTTAGGAGATTGGGGCACACAATTTGGAAAAATGATTGTTGCTTACGATTTATGGGGCAGTGAAGAAGAGTTAAAGAAAAACCCAATTGATTATCTACAAAGTTTATATGTTAAATTTCATGAAGAAGAAAATGAATTATTAGAAGAAAAAGCGCGTGAAACGTTTAAAGCCTTAGAAGATGGTGATAAACGTGTTTTAGCGTTGTGGGAATATTTTAAAGAAGAATCTTTAAAAGAATTTATGAAAATGTATGAAATTTTAAATGTTAAATTTGATAGTTATCACGGTGAAGCATTTTATAATGATAAAATGGCTGATGTTGTTAAGATATTAACGGAAAAAGAATTAACTGAAATTGATGATGGAGCTTTAATTGTAAGATTAAATGATGATTTACCTCCAGCATTAATAAAAAGAAGCGATGGAGCTACACTTTATATCACTCGTGATTTAGCGGCATTATTATATAGATATAACACTTATCATTTTGATAAAGTTTTATATGTAGTTGGAAATGAACAAAAACTTCATTTTAACCAGTTAAAAAAAGTTAGTGATTTAATGGGATATAATTTTGATATAACTCATGTAAACTTTGGTCTTGTGTTAATTGATGGTAAGAAAATGTCTACTCGTGAAGGTAAAGTTGTGAAACTTTATGATGTGATTAGTGAAGCGGTAAATCTCGCTTTAAAGGCGATAACTGAGAAAAACCCTAACTTAAAAGACAAAGAAGAAGCGGCTAGAAAGATTGGGGTTAGTGCGGTAATATTTAATGACCTTAAAAATGATAGAAAACTAGATATCGACTTTAATTTAGAAGAAATGTTATCATTTGAAGGTTTAACTGGTCCTTATTTACAATATTCAAGTGTAAGAATTTATTCAATGTTAAAAGATGAAACTATTAAAGAAGGTTTAGTTGATCCAACCCTTTTTAAAGATGACCTTTATTATAAATTAGTAATTCTTTTATCACAATTTAGTAATACATTAGAAAGAGTTATTTTAGAAAATGGGCCTCATATTTTAAGTAGATACTTACTTAATTTAGCCGCAACATTCAATCAATTTTATGGTGCTCATAAAGTGATTGTTGAAGATGAAAAAGTTAAAAATACCAATTTAATTTTAATTAAAGCGGTAAGAGTTGTATTAAATGAAGGGATGCGACTTCTTGGAATGGCGCATTTAGATGAAATGTAATGAATAAAAGAAAATTAATTGGAAATATTATTTTTGGTTTAGTTGTCACAATCGTTTTATTAATAATCATATTTAGTTTAAATGACATTGATGATATATTTAATGTTATTAAAGGAGCTAATATATGGTTTTTACTCTTGGCGATACTATTTATGTTAATTCACACCTTTTTAACATCAGTTACTTTTGTGATAGTTAAAACAGGCCTACCTACCGAACTTACATTTATAGATACATTAATCGTAGGTAAGATGGAATATTTGTTTAACGCAATTACGCCATTTTCATCAGGAAGTCAACCTATTCAAACTTATTATTTTAATAAACTTGGGGCTAATTATGAAGAAGCCACAAGTATTAGTTTATCTAACTTTATTGTCTATCAAGTTACTTTAACTATTTTTTCAACAGTTGGAATGATAATGTACTTCAGTAAAATTTATGAAGTCGCCAGTCACTACATGTGGATTATTGTAGTAGGTTATATTATGAACACCTTAATGTTAACTTTAATGATTTTAATTGGGACTGTTCCTGGAATAAAAAAGGTTATTAAAGCATTCTTTAGATTAATAGGGAAAATTAAGCCTTTTAATAAAAAGATGACAGAATTAGAAGGAAAAACTGATGACTTTGTTTATAAATTTCAACGTGATATTAAATCACTCTTTAAAAGAAAGAGAGTTCTTTTAGGAACTACCGCAATAAGAATAGTTGATTTAATAATTTTTAACGCCATTCCAATAGTGTTATTTTACGCTTTTGGAATAAGGGTAAGTTTTAGTGATTATTTATACATTATTATGATGAGCGCGTTCGCTCAAACAATGATGTTGTGGGTGCCAACTCCAGGTGCCTCAGGTGGAGTTGAGTGGGCATACACGGTATTATTTACTGCGTTCGCGAGTACTAGTGTAATAGTTTCATCAATGTTATTATGGAGATTTATTACATTTTATTTAGGAATGTTAATTGGTTTAGCTGCTTACTTATTTGTAAAAAAGAGAGGTAGAAAATATGAAAATAGGTCTGTTTACTGATGCGTATAAACCACAAATTAGTGGTGTTACCACAAGTTTAAATATGCTTGCGGAAGGCTTAATAAAAGAAGGTCATGAAGTCTACATTATCACAGTTAAAACAAAAGGATCTAAAGAATTTGATATAGATAAACCCTATATTTTAAGATTTAGAGGAATACCTTATCCAAGAAAAGGATTAGAAATTTATAGGTTTGTTCCTTGTGTAGGAAGACATGTAAGACGTATTAAAAAGAAATTTCCTAAGTTTGATGTGATTCATGTTCACACAGAATTTTCTATTGGAAAACTTGCCTATTTATATCAAAAGAGAACTAAAACGCCAATGGTGTATACTTCACATACAATGTATGAAGAATATTTACATTACGTTGGAAAACGCTTAGCTAAGATGTTTAGACGCCCCTTTATGTGGATTGTGAAAAAGATGTTAAAACGTTATGTTAAATCTAGTCAAGTTTCAATCGTTCCTTCTAAAAAGATTTTAGATTTAATGAATAAATATAATATAGAAGGTAATTATAAGATAGTTCCAACAGGAATTGATTTAGAAAAATTTAAAAAAGAAACATATAAAGAAAAAGACATTTTAAAATTAAAAGAAAGTTTAGGCTTAAAAGATGAATTTGTCTGTTTATTTATAGGAAGAGTTAGTAGTGAAAAATCAATAGATGTTTTACTAAAAGGCTTTAAAGAACTTAATAATGAAAACATGAAGTTTTTAATTGTTGGTGATGGACCTTATATGGGCGAGTTAAAAAATCTAATTAAGAAACTTGATTTAGAAGATAAAGTTATCTTAACTGGAATGGTTAATTGGGAAGATGTAGGACTATATTATCAACTTGGAGATTGTTTTTTAAATGCTAGTATTTCAGAAACACAAGGGCTAACTTATATTGAAGCATTAGCTGCAGGCTTACCTTTACTTGTTAAACATGATCAAGTATTAGAAGCGGTAGTTACTGATGGATATAATGGTTTATTTTTTCATGAAGATGATGAACTTCAAAGTTTAATTGAAAGATTAAAAGAAGATAAAAAGTTAAAAGAAGAATTATCTAAAAATGCCTTATTAAGTGTTAAGAAATATTCACAAGAAGAGTATGCGAAAAACGCCTTAGAAACATACGAAGAAGCAATTAAATTATATAAAGAAAAACAAACAAATAAATAACATGACTATTCATGTTATAATGCCCGCGTGTCGAAATTGGTATACGATCTTGACTCAAAATCAAGCGCCCTAAAGCATGCCGGTTCGAGTCCGGCCGCGGGCACCATTAAAACTATTAGTCTTGATACATTATCTGTGTCAAGATTTTTTTTACATTTTTTTACTAGTTATAAGTTTTCAATATGGTATTATTAAATTAGAAATACAATGTATTTAATATTAGGGGTGAGAAGATGAAGGTAATAATTTATGGTTCAAAATATGGTTCAACTAAAAAGTATGCCGAGTATCTTGCGGGCAACACTAATATTCCTTTAATAGAATATAAAGAAGTTAAAGACATTAATAGATATGAAACTATTATTTATTTGGGTGCTTTATATGCCGGAGGAGTTTTAGGAATGAAAAAAACATTTAAAAAACTTATTAATCTTGAAAATAAAAAGATTATTATTGCCACAGTAGGTTTAGGAGATCCTAAAGTTTTAGAAAATACAATTAATATTAAAGAAGGAATAAAAAGACAACTATCAAATGAACTTTATAAAAAAGCCCATATTTATCATTTAAGAGGGAAAATTAATTATCAGAAATTAAATGTGGCTCATAAAACAATGATGAAGCTACTTTACAAGAAAGCTAAAAGTTTACCTGATGATAAAAAAGATGAAGAAACTAAAACATTTATAGAAACATATAATGAAGTAGTTGATTTTGTGGATTTTAATAGTTTAGGTCCAATTATTGAAGATATTTAATTTTAAAAATAGTGAAAAAGGTGAAATTATGTCATATATAAAAGAATTAAGAAAAACAATTGGAAATAAAAGAGTTATTTTAGTATCTTGTGGGGCAATTTTAGAAAATGAACGTGAAGAAATTTTACTTCAACTTCGGGCGGATACACTTAATTATGGTATTCCTGGTGGAATTAAAGAACTTAATGAAACGTTAATGGATACTTTGTTAAGAGAAATTAAAGAAGAAACTAATATTTCTCTTAATAAAAAAGAAGTTAAACCTTTTGGAATTTATTCGGGAGATAAATGTTTAATGATGTATCCTAATAAAGATGAAGTTGAATTTGTTTCCTTTATTTATTACGCTAAAATAAGTAATAATGAAAATATAAAGAAAGATGAAGAATCAAAAGCTTTAACTTTTTTTGGAAGAAAAAATCTTCCTGAAAATATAAAAGAAATGGATCAAATTTGGATTAATAAGTGGGTAAAGGGAAATTTTGAATTTGAGATTGATTAAGATAAAGATAATGTTATATATTGTATTAATTAGATTAATTTAAGTAAATCTATGATTTTAATTGACAAAAACATAGATTTGCTTTAAAATATTGTTAGGTGATGGAATGCTTTATGATTATACTGAACTAATTAATAAATATAAAAACGATTATCAAATTAAAAAAGCGTTGAAAGAAAAGAGAATTTATAAACTAAAACCAGGTTTATATAGCGATAAACCTAAAGTTGATACCTTAAAAATATTGATGCATGAAAGAAAGGATGCGATATTAACTCTTCAATCAGCGTTTTATTATTATGGATTAACAGATTACATCCCAAAATATATTTATGTGGCGACACCGCAAAATGCATATCCAATTAATAATAGTAAAATTAAACAAATATTTTTAAAGAATCACAAGCTTGGAAAAATTAAAATAAAGCAAAATGATTATTATATATGTATATATGATTTAGAAAGGACTTTAATAGAACTAATTAGATATGAAACAAAAATGCCTTATGAAGAATATTATCATGTGTTAAGAAATTTTAGAAAAGTTAAAAATAAGTTAGACTTTAACAAATTAAACAATTATGCAAAACAATTTAGATCATATGAAAAAATAATAAAAACTATAGAAATGGCAATAATTTAGGTGAGAATATGATTATTAACGAGATGATAGAAAGTTATCAAGAACAAGGATTGAATGAATTTTTTGCGAAAATTAAAGTTTTGCAAGATATATTTATGATCAAACTTGAAAAATCTAAGTATTCTAATAATATAACATTTAAAGGTGGAACAGTAATGTTTCAAATTACTAAAGAAAAAAGAAGAACTACTAAAGATTTAGACATAGATCTTATTAATTTAGGTCTTGATAGGATAACATCTATTATTAATGAAATTGGAAAATGGGATGAAGAAACAAAAACAACTTTTTATGTCTTGGAAAATAAGACTGAAAAATTGAGTCATGAAGATTATGAAGGAAAAAGATTATTTTTAGAATTTAAAGATGAAAAGCTTTATAAGACGGAAATGTTAATAGATATAGGTGTTCACAAACATTTAGAAATTAATCAAGAAATCTTATTTTTTGATGTTATAGGATCTAAAAAGGGTGTTGAACTTTTAGCAAACCCAATTGAACAAATGATAGTAGAAAAAACTAGCGCTATTATAAAATTTGGTACTTTTACGACAAGAATTAAGGATATTTTTGATATATATTATTTAATAAATAATTCTAAATATAAAAAAGATGTTGTTTTGGAATATATAAAAATACTATTTTTGAAAACAGAAAAAACTAAATCAATTCTAGAATACAAAAAAAGAATTAAAGAAACTTTGTCATCAAAAAGAATTAAAAACAAATTAAATGAATCAGACAATTGGCTTGATGTTGAAAGTGAAGATATTGTTGAATCAATAATTAAGTTTTTCAACTCATTAAAATAAGAAAAATAAAATTATTAAAAAATTTACAATTTAAATAAATGTGCTAATAAAGCCGTTAAGTTTACTTTTGAAAGGTTTGGTTATAAAAATAATTAACCTTTTTTATTTTTTTTGTTGACAAAAATATATACTTCGTGATACGATGTATTATGTAAGGGGAGGTATATTGTGGATGCTCAATTAAAACGAGGCCTTTTAGAAGTGTGTGTCTTAGCGGTAATTAGAAATAAACCTTCATACGGTTATAGAATAATTAAGGATATGGAACCGTATGTTCAAATTTCTGAATCAACTTTATACACAATTTTAAAAAGACTGGAAGAAGGAAATTTACTCACAGTTAAGACTGTTGAGCATAATTCAAGACTTCGTAAGTATTATCATATTACAAATGAAGGCTTGAATCGTATTGAAGAGTTTAAAGGCTATTGGCCTGATATGGTAGCGATGTATCAATTTATTACTAAGGAGGATAACATACAATGACCAAAAAAGAATTTTTAAATGAACTCGAAAGAAAATTAAAAGGACTACCTAAACAAGACATTGAAGATAGATTATCATTTTATAGTGAAATGATTGATGATTATATTGAAGATGGACTAACTATAGAAGAAGCTATAAATAAAATTGGTAGTTCAGATGAAATAGTTTCTAAAATAGTTAATGAAACATCATTAACAAAAATTGTCAAAGAAAAAGTTAAACCTAAACGGAAACTAGAAACTTGGGAAATAGTTTTAATAGTAATAAGTTTTCCTATTTGGTTACCACTGTTAATATTGTTTTTAACTTTTGTATTAGTGGGATTTATCTTACTTTGGTCAATGGTAATTGTTTTATGGTCGGTATTTGGCTCATTAGTTGGGGCAACAGCATCAGGACTAATAAATACTTTGGTACTTTTATTTAGTGATAAATTAGTTATAAGTTTAGGAGCCTTAGGAATTAGTTTATTATCAGCAGGAGGTGCGATATTCTTATTTCTAGCATCTGTTTGGGCAACTAAGTATACATTTGAATTAACAAAAAAGGTAATTTTAAAGATTAAGTTAATGATCAATGGTGGAGGTAGAGAAAAATGAAAAAGGGCTTAAAGATTTTAATAATTGTCGCAACATTATTAGTAATAGTTGGATTTGGTTTATTTATAACAGTGCTTGCAGTAAATGATTTTGATTTTTCTAAATTAAATACTGAAAATTATGTAACTGAAACATACAATATTAGTGAAGATTTTAATAATATTGAAATTAATATAGAAACTTCAAGTGTTAATTTTGTAGTATCAGAAGATGAAAATACAAAAGTTACTTGTAGTGAAACAGATAAATTAACATACAATGTTGGAGTAACTAATAATACTTTAACTATTAGTTCAGTTGATAATAGAAGATGGTATAACTCTTTTGGTTTCTTTACTATAAGAAAAGAAGCGATGACTATTTACTTACCAAAAGATACATATAACGCACTTACTATTAAAAATGAAGTTGGCAGTATTATGGTTCCTAAAAACTTTACTTTTGAGGAAGTTGATATTAAATGTAGTGTTGGTAGTGTAAGTTTTTATGCGAAAGTAAATAATGGCATTAATATTGAATTAGAAACCGGAAATGTTAAGTTAGAAAATGTAACTGCTAATAATATTTCCCTTAAAACAGCAACAGGAAGACATACATTAAATAACGTTAATGCAACAAAAACAATAAGTATTAAGTCAGATACAGGGATTATTACACTTACAGCTGTAAGAAGTGAAAACTTAAGAGCATCAACTGATACAGGAAGAGTAAAACTAGTAGATGTTATTTCTACAAACACCTGGAATATTAATACCTCTACTGGAGGTGTAACATTAGAAAATAGTGATGCTGGTGAAATTTATATTAAAACAGCTACTGGTAGTGTAAAAGGATCTCTACTTACCGACAAAGTATTTATTACATCATCAGATACAGGACGGATAAATGTTCCTAAAACCACAAGTGGTGGTAGATGTGAAATTGAAACTAACACAGGAAGTATTAATATAACTATATCTGAATAGCTTAACACCTGAAAACGCCTTAATAAGGCGTTTTCTTTCTTTTTAAATAATCAATTCTTGAATAAATTTTAATATCAATTTATAATAATATTATAAGGGAGGTAATTTAATATGTATGATATCACAATTTTAGGTGCTGGACCTGGTGGTTATGTTGCGGCAATAAAAGCTTCACAACTTGGCGCTAAAGTTGCGTTAATTGAAAAAGACTCACTAGGGGGAGTCTGTTTAAATCATGGTTGTATCCCAACTAAATCATTAATTAAATCCGCAACCACATATTATACGCTAAAACATGCGAAAGAATATGGTGTTAGTTGTGAAAATGTTTTATTTAATTTAGAAGAAATTATTAAAAGAAAAGATGATATTGTTAAAAAGTTAAATGGAGGAATTGCTTATTTACTTAAGAAAAATAATGTAGATATTTATAGTGGCTACGGTAAAATTATTAATAAAAATGAAGTAGAAGTAAATAATGAAATTCTTAAGACTAAAAATATTATTATTGCGGCTGGTTCTAGACCAATAGTTCCACCTATTCCTGGTGCTAAAGAGTCTAAATATTTAGTAACTTCTAAGGAAATTTTAAACTTAAAAGAATTACCTAAGAGACTTACAATAATTGGCGGAGGAATTATTGGGGTTGAATTTGCGAATATCTTTGGTGCATTAGGAAGTGAGGTAACTATTATTGAAAGATTACCTTCTATTTTAACTAGTATTGATGATGAAATAGTAAAGTTTTATTTAAGAGGTTTAAAGAGAAGTGGCATTAAGGTATTAACGAATTCTAATGTTACATTAATTAAAGATAATTTAATAACTTACATTAAAGAAGAAAAAGAAGAAACATTAGAAAGTGATTTAATTTTAATGGCTGTTGGAAGGAAAGCTAATATAGAGGATTATCAAGATTTAGTTAAAGTAGAAAATGGTTATATTGTAACTGATGGATACCTTAAAACAAGCATCCCTAATATTTATGCGATTGGAGATATTAATGGTAAGTATATGCTTGCTCATGTGGCGTCACATGAAGGAATTATCGCAGTAGAACATCTGTTAGGGAAAAATCCAAAACCAGTTGATTATAGTAAAGTTCCAACATGTGTATATGGAATTAAAGAAGTAGCGGGAATCGGATTGACTGAACAAGAAGTAATTAATAAAAATATTGAACATAAAACATCAAAAATCCCCATCTCAGCGATTGGAAAAGCGCTTGCGGATGGGGAAAATGAAGGATTTATTAAAATTATTGTAGATAATAATAAACATATTTTAGGAGTTTGGATTTATTCATACCTCGCCACAGAATTAATTAGCACATTTAGTGTTTCAATTGCGAATAACTTAACCGCTAAAGAGATGATAAATGCGGTAATTGCTCATCCAACTTTATCAGAATTATCATTTGAAGCTTTATTAGATGCGGTAGATAAAGCTATTCATATTTAAATTTCTTCATCACTAGGAATTGATGACATACCGCCCATTTTCGTGGTAGTTATTGCAGCTTTAAGGCTTGCTTTTTCCATAGCAGATTTGACATTTTCTTTATCAAAATTTAAATCATATTTAATCATTTCCGCAAGAAATGTGCCTATATAAGCATCACCTGCGCCAGTAGTATCAACTACGTCTACTTTATGAGCAGGTATATTTATTTGAGTTTCATCCTTATAATATAGGGTGGAACCTTTTTTTCCTTTGGTAATAATTATATAAGAAACATCACCAATAAATAAATCCATTACCGCTTTTTTTTCGTCATTTATTCCAGTAATGAAATGAAGTTCATCATCAGAAATTTTTAATAAATTTGCGTAAGGAATGAATTGATTTATTACTTTTTTGTATGCTTTCAAATCATCCCATAGGGAAAATCTTAAATTTGGATCAAAACTAATAAAACCATTTTGTTCTTTAGTATATTGAATTGCTTTTAAGTGTGCTTCTTTAATTGGATAATTAGATAAAGATACCGAACAAAAATGCAAGACACATTTTTTAAATAAGTTATAATCAAGTAAAGACATATCAAATAATTGATCAGCAGAAGGATTACGATAAAAAACAAAATCTCTTTCGCCGTCATCTGTTAAACTAACATATGCTAACGCAGTTTTAGCTTTTTTTGTTTGGTATAGATTATTAGTATCAACACCGAAATCATTTAAAGTCTTTTTTAAATAATTTCCAAAGGCATCTTCGCCAACTTGACCAACAAAATAACTTTTAATGCCGCTTTTTCTGCCAGCCACAGCAACATTTGCTGGAGCGCCTCCCGGATGTTTTGTAAATGATTTAACTTGTTCAAGTTTAATGCCTTTTTCATTTGGTAAAAAATCAATTAATAATTCACCAATACAAACTAAATGTCTCATAATAAACTCCTTTATTTATATTTTTTAAGATTAGTAATAGTGATATCACTATCGTTGCTATAAAAACCAAAGTTTACATTTCGATAATGAGGCATTCTTCCAGTTAGGACCATTTGATCTTGTAAATATAAAGATACAATAGAACCATCAGAATCAGTTGCCTCTTCAAAAAGCAACACAAATTCTAAATTTGAACTTGTATTATAAAAATGATTATGTGTATAACATAAATTATCTTTATCTTTAAAGTTTCCTTTATAAAAAGAAACCGTATTATTTTTAATGTCAAAATCATAATAAAAAGAAGAAGCGTTTTCTCGATAATCAAAGAAAATACCAAAAGAACCATTAATATTAGTAATATTTAAGTTTCCTTTAATTATTGAGATATCATCTAATTCGTTAAAAGAAATATAATCAAAAAAATTATTTTGTGTAAACGTGATTTTACTATTATGTTGATTATTTAAATTTGTATCTTCAATTGTTAAAGGTTGAGGATGATTAAATTTTTCATTGATTGTAGAAATAATATTTACAAATAAAGTACCATTAGGGCTTTGTTTTAATTCATGGGCAATTAAGTTACCTCCCCAACCGAATTCATTTGGGCGATTAAAATTATGCGATACCCAGCCGGCTAAAATCATTTTTTCCTCACTATAACCCACTTTTCCAGCATAGAGGCCTGCTCCATCAAAAGTATCAACGTTAGGTTTAATCCAATCATCACTAAAATTCTTTTTATATAAATATCTTGTTACTCTTAAGGGCCATTGTTCAGAAAAAGTTAAATACCAATAACCATTAAAATACCATAATGTTGGACATTCTAAATTAGAATCAATACTGCTTGTTCCTGTTTCATGATTATTTATGAAAAATATTCCATCATTTTCTTTTTCCCAGTTAATTAAATCATCACTAATTAAATATCCAATTGCCCCTTTGCCTGCATATCTGGTTGTAAATAACATGTAGTAAAGATTTCTTTCCGGAATATAAACAACATGCGGATCTCTAAAATCATTGATATTAAATCCGTAAGTTCTAGGATCAATAATAAAATCTTGTTTTTCCCACGATATCATATTATCATTAGAAATTGACAACATAAACATTTCCTTAGGTAATAGTCTACCATTATGTGCTGTATAAAAAGCATAAAAAATACCATCTTTTTCAATAACTGAACCAGTTCCTAAAGCTAACTCCTGCGATTCAAGATCATGAACAACAGGAATAATTTCTTGGTAATCTTTAAACTCATAAAAGTTTTTAGTTGATAACATATACCAAGGATGAAAACCTGGCTTTGGTGGGCTATCATGAAGATAAAACAAATACCATTCATTATCATGGTAAAAAGGCATTACATCGCCGATATTGCCTTCTTTTTGTTTTGTAAAAATAGTTAATCCGTCTTGATTAACTATTTCATATATGATTTCTTTTTTACAAGAAGAAATTAAATATAAACCAATTAATAAAACAATAGTTAAAATGCGTTTCATTATTTATCTAACTCCTTTAGAACAAGACGCTTTAAAACTTTATTATCATGAGTTATAAAAGAAATATCAGATTTCATATAAACTCTCGTAGTAATCGTTTTATCAACATCTTTTACAAATAATTCTAGCGAAGAGTTATCCATAATTAATTTGAAATTAATTTCTTTTAGATTATGGTTAATACTACGTGCTTCAAGTGGATATAATTAAGTATTACTTGTATCTAAAATTACTTCTTTTTTATTGATAATTAGTTTAATTAAATCATCATTAGAACCAATAAAAATAACTGTTTCATTATTTGTTTTTATAGTTCCTTCTAAAATAAAGTAATTATATGTTTTTATAGTGTTTGTTTTTGAAATATCGATTTCTTTTATTACATATTTATCAATATTAAATGGTTCTTGATAAAGACGGTTATTTCTAACATTTAATATTCTAGGAAGCGTTATAGCACCTACCCAATTATGACCGTTTAATGCGGTGTAATAAGGTTTATGCCACATTTCCATCCATGCCACCAAAAGTCTTTCATTTTTAGATGTTGTTTGAGGGGCATAAAAATGATGCCCAGCATCAAGCTCTCCAATATGTTCAAAGATAAATTCACCTGTTTTAGTATTAAAATTACCAATTGCGTACAATGAACTGTTAATATTTTTAAAAGAATTATTTCCTTTTTCTAAGTTAGTTGCGGAAAATAGTAAGACATGTTTGCCATTTAATTCAAACAAATCAGGACATTCTGCAACTTGTCCAAATAAAGGATGTTTAATAATATTTAAAAGAGAGAATGATTTAAAATCGGTTGTTTTATAAACTAATATTTGACCTTCATGATTTTTTGTTTCATTACCAATTAAAATAAAAATTTCACCATTAATAACGATAGGATTTGGATCTCTAAAGTTTTCTTTAGAGGAGTTTTTGGGTAAATCGTTAGCAGTGATTATAGGCTTTTCAGTTTTATTAAAGACTATTTCATTATTAGATATTGCCAAACTTTGTTCTTCAAGACGAAAATTCGTGTCATAATGTGATGTATACATTAAAAGTAGCTTGCCATCATGTTCAATTGCGCCGCCAGAAAAACATCCATCTTCATGTGGTAAATCTGGCGCTAATGCCACAGGTAAATGTGTCCAAGTAATCAGGTCTTTAGATTTTGCATGTCCCCAATGCATCGGTCCCCATTCCGTTTTATAAGGATAATGTTGAAAAAACAAATGGTAGTGTCCATTATAATGAATAAAACCGTTAGGATCGTTCATCCAACCTACTAAAGGCATAAGATGAAATTTGTGTCTATAGGTTTTATTAATACTGTCCTTGTTTTTTCCAATAAAATCATTTGCTTTATCAATAGTATATTTCATATCTTTCCTCTTTTTCTTAATACAACTATAAGTATATTGTATTGCTAGTTTTAATAAAGTAAAGTTAATTTTCAAAATTTAATTAAAGGAAGCCAAAAATTTTTGGCTTCCTTTAAATTAATATTACTCTGAAAGTTCTACAATTATAATTGAGTCAAAGTAAATAGTTGCTTTAGGATTACCAAATGAACCAAATTGGAATAAAAGCTCAATATTTTCAGTAAATAATTGTAAGTTAGTTGTTTCGTATGTGAATGTTTGCTTAGTAGTAGTTAATTGGAATACATCAGTTACTTTTGGATTCCATTGTCCCATTGGATTAATTGCAAAGAAACCTTTAACATCTGCTGATGCATAAGCCTCAAAGATAATTTGATATTTTGAACCATCTTTGAAGGACACATTTTCAATATAAATCTTATTGTGCCAGTCAACATCACTAAATGTATCCACATCATAAACTAATAAACCATTTTGAACATCTACATAGATAGTAGAAGAACTAGGATTCATTTCAAAGTTACCAAAACCTTCTGGCATACCACTAAACCTGATTACATTTTCACTAAAATCATCATAAGCTGTTAAAACCACATTGCTTATTGTAATAATAACCGCCGAAGTTTGATTTCCAAATTGGAAGAACATATCAAAATCATTAATATCAACGTCATTAGTTGTAAAAGTATGAACAACAGTTCTAGTTTCATCTTTTGGTAAAGATGGACCACTCCAAATGTAGTTTTCATCTCTGCCATCTGATTGTTGAGAACGTGTGCGTGCAATATATTCATACTTAATGTCTTCTGTTGCGTGAATTGTGTATGATAATTTATAAACTTTATTAGCCTCTAATGCTAAAGGTTTATGATACATTTTTTGCTCCCAAATTCCGCCAGCAGGAGTAGTGATGTTAATAACTGCTTTACCGTTGGTAACAGCGGCTGTACTAGTTCCCGCATCATTAACATAAGTCCAACCGTCACCAGCTTCAATTAAATCAGTAAATGCTAAAGTTTGACTTTGAGGATTACTATTAGCAATTACAACAAGTCTTAAAACAGTAAGTTCTACATCATTGGCATTTCCACCAATGTTTAACAATAACTCTGCAGCATTATTGGTAGTTTCTACCGCAAATGTGTGAGAAAGTGTTTTAACCTCAGTGCCAATTTCTACACCCCAAGAACCAGCATAAGGTGACCATTCACCTGGTGTTTGGCCATTAATGACGAATGCTACACCAGATAGTGCTTTATTGGCTTTAACATCTAAAGAAACAGTATAAGTTGTATTGGCATTTAAAGACAAAAGTTTAAATAATTGGTTTTCATGATCAATACTTCCCATAACTAATGGAGTATAAACAAGTGCACCTTCTTTAAGGGTTAATGCATCAACTTCTATCCCTTTTTCTTTTGCCACAAATCCTTCAAATGCATCTGCGGAAAGCTCATCAAAATTATAAATTACACGACTTTTTTCTGTTACTTGTACATTAGGTGTAACTTCTAAGAACAATGTTTTAGTTGTTGTTAAAGTTTTATCTTTAGGGTCAACTAAAGTAAGTTTAATCAAATAAGAGCCTGGTTCAGTAGGTTTGATAACACTACCTGTTATTGTTGCAGTAGTAGGTTCAACAGTAATCACGATACTGCTTTTTGCCTCTACATCACCGTGGGTAGTTGCAGTAACTCCTTCTAAAACATCAATTGACTCCCCCTCAACGATTGTTGCAGTCGCTGGAAGTCCTGTAATAATCGGTTCAGTTCTTTCTTCTTTTTTACAACCAAAGAGAAGTAGAACTAACATTAAACTAAATAAAAATTTTAATCCTTTCTTCATATTTCTTCACCTATTCCTTTCTTTTCCTTTTCTATATTAATAGTTTTATTTGAAATATAATGGATTGATTGTAACCATGGTACAACCAATAGTAAAAACCAAAATTGATAAATACTTAAATAAATAATTAATCCACTTAAAATGAGCATAATAATTGTGTATTTGAATTGTACTAATGTAAGATAAACAGTATTTCTTAAAAGTTGTTTAAAGGTTACATTCATTTTCAAAATTATTATTGGTGGATAAATAATTAGTAAAACCATTAAGAATATCAATAAACAAATAATGATGATTGTAATAATATCCATTCCAAGTGATTTAATAATAAATAACGATAGAACTATTAAACTTCCTAAAAAAAGCATTAATATTGTCAGCAATAAAATCAGCTTAAAGTTCTCTTTAATTGTTGTAAAGATTACTTTATAATTAGCACCAGTCTCAAAGAACGCAACTATTCCAACAATAATCGCATATAAGGGGATTATTAACAAACCACTAATTATTAATAGTATTGTTAAGACTAGGTAATCAAATAAATAATTACCAATTTTAACATAGAGTTTCAAAGTTATTCTTCGTAACGATCATACGCAGCTTGATAAGCTTCCATCATTTTTGCTAGATTCATTTGGTTAAGCTTATTAACGTATGTTTGCCACTGTTGGTCACTGACTCCACCTTTTAAGAGCCACTCTGTTGATGATTGATAAACATAAGAATGAATATCATTTCCATAGCGATTAATGGTATTTATTTCTTGTAAGGTAAATGAAACATTCGGATATTGACGAACATTTTCCATTAAATAAGGTTTGATATAAACATCTAATAATTTTAATCTTAAACGAGCGCGATATTCCATAACTAAAGTGTTTTCCCATTGTTCATAAGATAAGTAGATAACACCCATTGGTGCATGTCGAAGTCTAAGTTCGTCAGCTGTCATTCCTTCTGGAATTGGTTTTTGAATCAATAAACCATCAGCATTTAATTCTTCCTCATAAACAATTCCGATTGGTCCATAATTTATTTGTGCAGAGACTATTGGGTCATAAAATCTATCAATCCAAGTTAATAATATTTCTGGATTTTTAGTTTTAGAAAACACCACAAAGTTTCCTTTAGAAATCTCTTGATTGTTAGAAACTCCAACTTTTTGAGTTCCATCATGACCAATTAGTGGAGGTAAAGCAACATATTGTGATTGCCATTCTGGTTTAATTACAGTTTCTTTTTCCCACCAATAGAAAGAACCTAAACGAGGATGTGTTCCCTTACCTTTTGCTAATAAATCAAATTCACCTTGAGTTAAAACATCTTTTTCAATTAATCCTTCATTAATCCATCCAGCGAAGTAATTGGTAGCTTCCTTGTATTTATCTAATACTGCAGTAAATGTAACTTGATCGTTTATAACAGTTAAGTGATCAATATTTTCAGGCACACCAAATGCAGCATATAAATCTGATTGATTACCTTGCCAACCACCATATCTAAATGTAAGCGGAATCAAATTACCTTGCGTCAACAATGAGGCATTATTTTTCATTGCTCTTAAGATTGCTTCATATTGTGTTAATGTAAATCCATTTACAACCTGATTATTAACTTTAATTACGAGAGGTTTTAATAAAATATTTTCTTCAGTAGAATTATCTTCTAAATTTCCTCCTTCAATCGAAATTTTAACTGGAGAACTATTCATTAAAATAAGATTTTTATTAGATAATAAATTTACCCAATCTTTATTAATAAATAAAATATTAGGATGTTGAAGTAATCCCATTTCTTCAACTCTTGGTAGGGCGTAAATATGGCCGTCAGATGCGGTAACAGCTTTTCTAATATCAGGACGATTTTCTAAAATTCGTTTGAAATTAGGCATATTGTCTAAATATTTATCTATCGCAATAATAGTTCCCGCTTGAGAATATTGGATAATATCTCTATCAGTAAATCCTGCATGATACATTGCATCAGGGAGATTTCTTGTATCTTGAATAATCATTTGTTTTGTTGTTTGAAATGTTTCTTCAGATAAGTTATTCCACCTAATTTTCACATTTGTATCTTCAAACATTTTCGTAAATATTTCCATCTCATTATAATCTATTGCCAAAGCGTTTTTAGGCGATGTGATGGTGTATTCCACTGTTTCTGTAACTATAGGTAATCCATTTGGATTATAACCTAACTCTTTTAATGACTTGGTGTGTTCATCTTCAGTTTTCTTACATCCACCTAAGCCAAACGTAAATAGTAAAACTAAAATTAAAACTAAACTTTTTTTCATTTTTTTTGCCCCCTTTATTTGAAACTTCCTACTAAAAAGCCTTCCTTGAAAAATCTTTGAATAAATGGATAAATAATAATAATTGGTAATGATGAAACTATAATTACTCCATATTTAATTTGGTTAGCCAGTCTTAAACGTTGATAAATGTCTTCACCAGTAATTCCACCAGAAACATTATCACTAATAATTAAAATGTTTCTTAAAACAATTTGGAGTGGATAGAGTGATTCATCTCTAATAAAGACCATTGCATCAAAATATGAATTCCATCTACCAACTGCATAGAATAAAATCATTACCGCAATAATTGGTTTACTAATTGGAACAACAACGGATAAAAATGTTCTAAATTGATTTGCACCGTCAACTGCTGCAGCTTCAATTAATTCTTGTGAAACAGTTGATTCATAAAACGCCTTAACCATAAACATATTCCAGACACTTAATCCTTGAGGAATAATTAAAACCCACATTGTATTAATTAATCCTAATCCTGAAATTAGATAATAGTAAGGAATTAATCCTCCGCCGAAAAACATTGTAACAATAAAAAACCACATGAAAAACTTTCTAAACGGTAAATTTGGTCTTGATAACGCATAACCGGCAGGAATCGTTAATAAAATATTTAACGCAGTTCCAAGAGTGGTATAAATAATTGTGTTTCGATAACCTGTCCAGATTTGTGGGTCATTAAATATTTTTTTGTAACCAGAAAAATCAACGACATCAGGCCATAACCAAACCTCTCCGTTTAAAATAGAGTCTGGATTTGATACAGAAGCAATTACCACGAACCATAGTGGATATAAAATGATTAAAGCAAATAAAATCATAAAAATTAAAACACTTGTATGAAATATTTTATCGCCTCTTGATTCTCGTAAAGAACCACCTTTTCTTTTTCTCTCTTTTACCATAAGCTATGCTCCGAAAAACGTTTTGCACTATAATTTGCAATAACTAATAAAACAACATTTATAAGGGAATTAAAAAGACCAATTGCTGCCGCATAACCAGGTTCGCTTAGTCCAGTTAACCCAATCTTATAGACATAAGTAGAAATAATCTCAGAAGTTGCCAAATTGGTACCGGTTTGCATCAATAATACCTTTTCATAACCAACAGATAATAAATTTCCTATTGACAAAATTAAAATAACTGAAATAGTTGGGAAAATTGCTGGAAAGTCAATATGAATGATTCTTTTAAATCTACTTGCACCATCAATCTTTGCAGCTTCATGAAGTTGTGGATCAACCCCAGATAAAGCGGCTAAATAAATAATTGATGACCAACCTGTTTCTTGCCAGTTCCCTGAACCGATAAATAAAGTTCTAAACCATTTTGCCTCTAGTAGAAACGAAATTCGAGAACCGCCAAAGTGAGTAATAATACTATTAACTAAACCATATTCACCAAAAAATAAGAAAATCATCCCAACTAATACAACCACAGAAATAAAGTGTGGTGCATTAAAGATGGTTTGAAAAACGCCCTTTAACTTTGTACTTCTCAAACTATTTAATAGTAATGCAACAATAATTGGTAATGGAAATCCAATAATAAACCCTAAAAAACTTACCAAAAAGGTATTGACCATTAAATTTTTAAATTGAAAACTTTGAAAAAATCTAGTGAAATTGTCAAATCCAATAAGTGGTGAGCCTTTAATGCCTAAGGCAGGATTGTAATCTTGGAAAGCCATGATAATACCGTACATTGGAATATAAGCAAAGACAAATGTAAAAATTACAGCACCAGAAAGCATCACGAGAAGTTGCCAATTTCTTTTAACACCAAACTGACTGTAATTTTTCTTTTGCTTATTACGTTTAGTAATAACATCAGTCATATTTTTCCTCCCTTTAGCCTCATTATATAAACTATTTATGAAAGCGTCAACAATTAACCAAAAAATGTGCAAATGTAAATGAAACCGCTTTACAAATGTGCAAATGAGAAGTATAATTAAGTTGGTGATATTATGAAAAAAAGAGTAACAATTCAACAAATTGCGGATGAATTAGGTTTATCAAGGAACACAGTTTCAAAAGTTATAAACAATAAAAAAGTTCCTGAAAAAACTCAAAAACTGGTGATTGAAAAAGCAGTAGAACTAGGGTATAAAGGTTTTAATATGTTAAAAGAAGTAGAGGTTGAAAAATTTAAAATATTGTTGCTTACAGGAAAACCGTTATCAAATTTGGATTTTTTTATTTCTTTGGTTAGAGGGGTTGAAAATTTAGTTACTAATTTAAATATTGATTTTTTTCAGTACACAATTAATGAAAACACATCTTTTTTACAATTAAAAAATTATATGGAAAATTTAAAAATTGATGGTGTAATAGGAATTGAACTTTATGATAAAGAGTTTTTAAAGAAATTTTTAAAAACGAACATTCCTATTGTTGTAATTGATTCTGCGATTGGTCTTAGAAAATATGAGGGGAATTTTGATGTTATTTTAATGGAAAATAGAGAGCCTATTTATAAAATATCGAAAGAATTAATTAATGGTGGGTTAATGAGAATAAGCTTTTGTGGGGATCATATGCACTGTCAGGGTTTCTATGAACGGTTTTTAGGTTTGAGAGATGCTTATTTAGATATTTCTAGAAGGATAGACCATAAACAACAACTTTTATTTGATGATGATTCTCCATTTGGTGATATTAAGTGGTTGGCAAAAAAAATAAAAGGATTACCTATGTTACCACAGGCAATTATTTGTGCTAACGACTCAATTGCGATTAATGTTATTAATGCTGTTAAATATTTAGGTTTGAAAGTTCCTGATATGATTCAGGTTGTTGGTTTTGACAATATAGTTGATGCCGAATATATTAATCCATCACTTACAACAGTAAATGTTGATAAAGAATTGCTTGGAAAGGAAGCACTTTATATATTGATTGATAGAATAAGAAGGAAAGAAATTCCGACAAGAACAATTTATTTTAACACTAATATTGTTTATCGTAATTCAACAAGGATTATTACGAAATAAAAGAAAAAACTTCCCAAAATAAAGGGAAGTTTTTTAATAAAGGAGAGTATTTATTATTTCTTTTCCTCAATAACAACGTGTGGATAAGAAATTTTAATATTGTGTTTATCGAATAGTAGTTTAAATTCTCTATTGACGGCTCTTCTAGCGGCCCACTTATCGAGTTCTGTTGTTTTAATATAAATTCTAAAGACAACACCTTGATCAGTAAATTTATCAACATTACCATAAGTAGGAGTTTCTACTATTTGTGGAATTGCTTTTTTAATATTTTCTAAATTATCTTTAATTATTTTTTCAACGCGCTCTAAATTTTCATCATGGCTTATTGGAATTTCAACAACGGTTAAAATAAGGTTGTTGCTGGCGTTGATTGTGTTTCTAATATCGCTATTATTAATAATTTTTATCTCTCCTAATAGAGATTGAACTTTTGTAGTTCTAATGCCAATTTCTAAAACTTTACCACGATAACCATCCACCTCAATAACATCACCTACCGCAAATTGATGTTCAAAGATTATAAATAATCCCGATAACATATCCGCAATTAAACTTTGAGCACCAAATGAGATTGCGAGTCCTAAAATACCAGCACTCGCAAGAAGTGCACTAGTTTTAACACCCCATGCGGATAAAACTAAGAAGACACTTAAAATCATTAGAGTATATTTAAGAATACTTGCGATAAGAAGAGCTAAGGTTTCCGCTCTTGAACCATCGATTGTGATAAGTTTCATAAATAAGAAAATAAGTTTATTTAATGCCCATAAAAAGACAATTATCACAATAGATTCAATAATGTTCATATAGTTATTTTTAATAAAGGAAAATACATCGAAAAACTTACCAATGGTGTTTACTGATAACTCATATAAAACAGTTCCTTCTTTAAATACATATTGTCCAATAATTCCTATAATTAAAAAGATTGCGGCCGCACTCACTAAAATGATAAACCATATTTTATCGCTTAGTGTTTTTCTTTGCCAAAAGTTTTTTTCATCAGGTGCTTTAACCTCGTTTTTGTTTGTTTTTTTCATCATGTTTTCCTCCTTTTATACTGACATGAAAGCTTTTCTTTCTCCAATTAATTTATAATTATTACTATCTGTTATATCGTAAATAACGATTTTCGCTGTTGTAAATGAAGCTGTAAATGGAATTTCTATACTATTAGTACCAGGTTGTATTGTTGAAAAATCAATTGTGCCTTCTACTGGATTACCTTCATCAAAATAGATTGTGTATTTTAATATTGGTTCGCTTGCGAATGAATAACCTATATTCCAAGTTAAATAAAATCTATCTCCACCTTCATAATATGTAAATGATTCAAAGAATGTACTAACGACATATGTCAATTCATCAACTACATACTCATTATAATCAACTGTCGCAATTAAACTAACAGTTAAAGGCGTATCTGTTGCTAGATTATCGAATTGCAGTTGTTGGCCCTCGTAAGCCATTTCCTCATAATTGTAATCTGAAGTTATTCTAATTAGGAGTGGTTCTAATATTGGGTTTGGCGAACTTACTTTTGCAAATAAACTTACTCCATCGTCTTCTAAATCTAAATAGCCAGTTGGGGTAATATATTTTTTCATACCACCAACCACATTACCCTCTAAGACATACTCTAAAGTGTTGATACCTTCACCTCCACCTTCAAACTCTCCAGTAAAGGTTGTTTGATACATTGAGTTATTGATTGGGTGAATAGTAATGGTTTCACCTAAAGTATGTTTTAATTCCATCTCTCTAGAAACATTGTTTATTAAACGAATGTATGCATTAACATTATAATAAATAACTCCACTATCAATACTAAAGTCTACAACCGCAAACTCATATCTAAATGTTAAGTTTCCGGTAGCTAAATTTGTATCAGCCTCTCTAATATGAACTGTTGCATATGGGAAGATTTCATCTTTAGTTAAATTATCTAATACTATTGGAGTTCCATCTAATAAAAACTCACCGATATATACATCTTGGTTATTCCAATTTAAAACTATAAGATAAATATCATTATTTGACATTGTATGTTCATAAGTTACTACAAGCTTATAATCAAATGTAAGAGGATTATACATATAATCAGCAGTAATGATCTCAATTTCTTCTTGGCCCATTGGTTCGTGGAATAAAATAGATTCACTCGCGAGAATATGTTCAACACCATTAAGAACATAGATGTATCTAATTTCATAAGTGTTACCTCTAACTAGGTTTTCAAAACCATGAATAGTTCCTTCATATCTTTCTATTAAAGTATCATCTAAATAAAGATCTAAATATACTTCTGGAGTATCACTTATATTGCCACTTAGGGAAGTTTCCGCATGAATTTGATAAGAGTTAATATCATAATAAATTCCAGCCGTTGGTAGTTTGTAGAAATCTTTACTTCCAATTAATTCATTATTATAATAAACATTTATAGTATAATCGCCTTCATGATAAACACTAAATGAACCAGTAAATTCGGTAGTTATCTCGCTTTCTAAATAAAGTTCACCCTTCATTAACTCTACTCTAAATTCATTAGTTGGAAGTTCTACAGGATTAATTATTGTAAAAGAGTAGTAAACAATATCAGAAACAACCTCAACTGTCACATCCGCCTCTAAGATAATATCTGTATAAAAGTGTTCTTTCGTACAAATGGTGTATTCTTTATCTCCTGAAATAACGACTCTAACTTCATAAGTTGAATTAGAAATTAAATTAGTGAATGTTGCGGATCTACCTTCAACTCTTTCTACTAAAATATCATTTAAATAAAGATTAAGATAAACTATAACTCCATTCCAAATAGCGCCATCTTGAAGGGATGCGGTTAAAGAAGTCGCATCACTAGTAATAACTAACTCATAAGGGCTTATTGGTGGAGCATGGAAATAACTTTCTGTGTGAATTAATTCACTATTAGCATAAATATTAATATTATAAGGGCAATGAAGTGGTAATATTATAGAATCATTAAACTCACTTGAACTATAATAGCGGACTTGATCATTAGAAGAAATTAGGTGATCAAATACAATCTCAATACCATCAGTACCAATATAATTAAGACTTGAAATTGAAATAAAATAAGATAAATAATCTCCATCAGATGTTAAAGATATCTCTACAGGAATAACTTGTGCTTCAATAAAACTATATCCTATATAATATTCTTTATTTTTCCAAACTAAAATTAAATCTAAATTATATATTGCGGTTTTATCATGTATAAAACTAAATTTTAAAGATTCATCAAGCGTTATTTTAGTTACCTCTGATGTTTTAAGATTAGTTACATTTAAATAAATAGTATAATCGTTTATGTTATAACTAGTCTTGTTATCTCTATTATCATATAATGTAACATCACCAAAACAAGTTAACGCTCCAAACTCATAATTAATTTCTCCTGACGGTATTTTATAGAAATGCTCTTCATATAAAGTAGTCTTTTTCTGGTCAATAAATCCATAGATTTTAAATAGATAAATACCTTGAGGTTTATCTTCAAGGAAAATTTCTCCCCAAGAATCATTTGTATCTATCAGGTGAGTATTTTCAAAAACAATCTTACCATCTTTACTTACCTCAACATATACTTTACCACCTAATCTATTATAGAAGTCTTCTATATGGAAACCATAATATATCATTGGTCCATGAGACTCAACAGAGGCACTAATGAAAGGATCTTTAGTTGTTTTTATGGTTTTTTCAAAAATGGCCTCTTTACTAGCCCAAACTCTTAAAGTGTAGTCTCTATTTAAAGAGATTTCTGGTATAGTCAAACTAACACCTCTAAAAAACTCATGTTCCTCAAAATAAACAGTTTCTAAATCTTTCAAAACTTGCACAGTAACTTTACCGTCTGAAATAGAATTGCCATTAACAACTTCAAAATAAATTTCTATGTTATTTTTAATTTGTTGAAATGCATTTAATAAGATAGAAGGTTTGTCTTTGATAGTTATTTTCTTTTCTGCAAAAACTTGCGTACCTAAACCAACATCACCTTCAACAGTTAATTTATAAGTTCGATGTAACACAACATCAAACTTATCTCTTTGATAACCAATAACGCCTTCTTTTTCATAACGTTCGTTATTAGCAATTAAAACAATACTAAGCGAGTCTTTAACTAACTTAGTGTCGGTTGAGTCGATATTGATTTCGTAATTAAGTGCTCCATCTTCATAATAAACATTTAAAAAATCAACTTTAGGTGATTTAAAAACTTGGGTTGTAACCACAACCACAACAGTCGCAAGCGTCACAAAAAAAATTTTTGGAAGAAGCTCAAAAACTCTCTTTAAAAACTCTTTTTCTTGAAATTTTCTTTTGTTTTTATTCATATTTGTCACTTTCTTACATTTATTTTACAATAAATGAAGTATTAAAGTAAAGTAAAAACAAGTTATTTCTCTAAAATGACTTTAAAACAATTTAAAAAACGGTTTAAAGTGATATAATGATTAAGAGGTGAAGGTCTTGCAAGAAGAAAAAGTGCGTTTTAAAGATGCGAGCATTTATTACAAATTTTATGGAAATGAAGGAAAAGAAACAATTTTATTCCTACATCCATATGCATCAAGTGGGGGTTTATTTGAAAATCAGATAACCTTTTTTAAACGCGAATATCAACTTTTAGTAATTGACTTACCTGGTCATGGTTTATCTTCGGTTTCTAAAAATGTTTCTTTTGCGGATGGGCCTGAAATCATTAAAGTATTACTTGATGAGTTAAATATTAGTAGTTGTCATATTGTATCTGTTAGTGAAGGTGCGATAATCGCTCAAGGATTCGCACACATATTTCCTAATAAAATGAAAACTTTAACAGTTGTGAGTGGGTTTTCAATATATCATGATTCAAGTAAAGTTTTAAAGAGTGAATTAAGGTGGACTAGATTTAAAAACTTTTTTAAATGGATATTTTCTTTTAAGAATTATAAAAAATATTATTTAAATAAAAGCGCATTTTCCACACAAGCAAGAAAAAAATTTTTAAAAACTATGGAGGGTTTTAATAGAAATTCAGTTTTCGCATTTAGAAAATTTGGAAGATTTTATAAATTAGGTAAACAAACAGCCTTTTATCCTTCATATGTTGTGTGTGGAAATTATGATTTAGAAGTAATTAAAGATAGTACTATGCAATATGAACAAAAAGTGCCTTTAACCACAATTGAAGGTTATGATAATGCTTCTCAAGTTGTCTTTTTAGATAATCCAAGAAAGTTTAATGATCATTTATCAATATTTTTAAAAAGTGTAGAAAGTGAATAGATAATTAATATGGAAAATAATGTAGTAAAAGTAGAAAAAACGAAATTTAAAATATTTTTAGATTTCTTGGTAGTGTCATTTAATGGAATGGCAATTGGGCTGTTTTCAACATTAATAATTGGAGTTATTATTGAACAGATTGGTGTAGGAATATCCTATATTCCTTACATGGAAACATTAAGTGAATATATTATTAAAACAGCGGTAGTTTTAAAGAGTGCTATGGGAATTGGGATTGGAATTGGAATGGCGTATGCTTTAAAACAAGATGGTTTAAAACTTGTGGTAACTGGTTTAGCTGGTGGAATCGCAAGTAGTTTTGCTTACCTTGGGACAGATATTTTTGGTGGTAAAGCCTTAAATGATCCTTTAACAGTTTATTTAGTGGTGGTTGGAGTATATTTATTTTTTAGGTATATATTTAATAAAAAAACTCCAGTAGATATTATTTTAATACCATTACTTGGAAGTTTATTAGCACTAATCCTAGCATTTATTTTAGGATTTCCAATTAAATCCATTTCAACAGGATTAGGGACTTTAATTGATATAGTATCTAAATCAAATATTGGCTTATTCTTTGTGGGAATGATTGTTTCAGTCTTAATGGGGATGGCACTAACAGCTCCAATTAGTAGTGCCGCAATCGCAATTGCGATAAACTTAGAAGGTCTGGCAGGTGGGGCAGCAGTTGTAGGCTGTTGTGTACAAATGTTAGGGTTTGCGGTAATGAGTAGAAAAGATAATAAGATTGGAACTATTATTGGGGTTG
>JAAZKC010000029.1 GCA_012800005.1 Acholeplasmataceae bacterium
GTAGCTATTCTATTTTCAATAAACATATTTAAACTATTAGCTGAATTTTTCGGTTCTTTTATAATGGAGTTATTTATTACTTGACTTATTAATAGTTATCTCCTTTCAAAGTTAATATATACTGAAGGTTATTATATTGACTACCAATTGTTTCAACGGTAATTTTATTTGAAATTTCTTTCAACATATGTGCTAATAAATGTTTGTTCCACTCTATTTTTATTTTAGGAAATAAGCTATAATCTATGTTGTCTAAATTTATAAAATTCATTGTGCTTAAATAGAACAGAACCCTAGTTTCTATATTTTTAAATAATTTGATGGACATTTCGTTGATAACCAAATCCCTTTTCATTATTACATCTTCATCTACTCTAATGTATCCGTGTTTATATAGAGTTTCTAATATCTCTTTTATATTGTAAAGTCGCAAGTTGTTTTTAGAATAATATTGTTTAATTTCTTCAATTCTAAAAATGTTTTTGGTAATAAAAAAGTTTATAATTTCGTCATAATCGATTTTTATAATTAATCGTCCAATTAAAGTTAATAAATTTTGTTCAAAGCAAAAATCTTTCTTAAAATAGTTTTTAAAATAATTGTAGGCATAATGTGCGTTGTCAATTTTATTTTCGATTAAAGATTTTCTAGCTTTTTTATACATTATAGAAAGCAATCTACCAGAATCAATATGATTTGTTATTGATAATATGTTTAAAACTTCATTTTTAGTTTTTTCCATTTCGTTAGGATAATACTTTAAATAATTCACATGTATAAAATTTCTATAAAACATTCCAATGAGTTTTTCATGAATTCCAATCTGATATTCATAATGTATACCTGCAACCTCTGGTACATCCTTTATAAAATTATCGAGGTTTAATAAACCATTGTTTTGTAGAGCATAATTTTCAATTATAGATTTAACATCAACATATGGATTGGGAAATGTTCCAACAACGTCTTTCGTAAAATACAAATCCGAGTAATAGTATCTAAGAGCCCCATGAAGTAAATATTTGCTTGTAATTTCTGGTTTTAATTCTTTTTCAAATATGTTGTATAATGCCTCGATAAAAACTGAATTTCTCTTTTTAATATAGTAATAGATTGGTTCTAAACGCTGTTTAGAAATAAAATTCATATCATATTTGGTATTGTATGTTCCTCTATCAATTAAAACTATATTTTTATTATCAGTAGCTCTATAAAAAACAGTTCTGTCACTTTTCTCATAAATTGTTTCATCATCAAAAACTTCAAAGAAAACATCTTTAAATTTAGGTGTATTATCAATAGTTAGTCCATCATATTCATCAAAATGATGCCTTAATATGATTTCGTATAAGAGTGTTAGATTAGGTCTTTCAAAAAAAATGTATTTCCCTTTAACTTCATATTTATCTATTAAGTATTGTTTTATAATAGTTTTTGGTAGATTAAATGATAATTCGTCATGAATTTCTTCCACCAAATAATCGAATTCTTCTTTATTTAAATATTTAAAAATAATTTTATCATTTATTGTTTTTTCAGCTTCTTTGTTGATTTTTTCTATATTATGAAGCCAAAATAAATTTAATTCATTGTCAAAGTCGCTTTCGTTAAGATAAATAAATATTTCGAAATAATCTCTAAAGATATTCATTAGAAAGTCTTTAGTCAAATATAGTCCGCTTTTTGAGTAGAGTCTTAATAGATTTATTAAATGCGGGTGTAATTCTTCTCTATATTTGATCAACGCTTTATTTTCAAGTTGTCGTATCCTTTCTCTTGTTAATCCGACTCTATCACCAATTTCTTGCAGTGTTTTGCCTTTTGATCTATAAATGATTGTATCTCTTGTCTGATTGTGAAATCTACCAAGTACATATGATCTCAGCAGGTTAAAAACATGATATTTTAAGTCGCCATCAATTAGTTTGCAGATGTTCCTTATTTCTTTTAAATAAATTTCATCTGCCATAATAAATTTATATTCTAATAGATTCATGTTTAGTAATTCCTTTAAAGTAGATATTTGTTTTTCTAGAAATATTAAACGTAAATCTTCGTCTTTTATCATTCTAATAATGAAAAGGTCCTCGGTTGGTACATTTTTTAATAAATAATTATAAATCTCAATTGAGCTTAATTCATTAAACCATTTTTCCAAAAAATAATCAAAATTTTCAAATAATTGATGAAAGTCAGTTTTATTTTTTTTATTTTTGACAATTATTTTATTGTTTAAATTATAATAAAACTTCCAAATCTTCTCATATTTTGTATCTAGTTTCAATAAATCATCGTTTGTCAACGGTTGAATAACTGATAGAAATGAATTTGGAATATATTTTTTGAGTTTCTCGAATGTCAGGATCTCTTTATTATATTCAAAAAAATAAACGGTTATTGTAAAAAATTCATATAATAATCTTGTATTAGTTTCTCCCAACAAAACTCTATTAAACAAAGATTTTATAATTAATTTAGTAGTTTCAGGTAAAACATCATATTTTGGATTCAATTTTTCATATTTAATTAATTTATCAATATGAGTAATATGATGGTCATCTATAGTTTTTATAGTTTTATTTTCCTTTGTTGGAATTTCTTCATAAAGGTCATAATATTCCTTTAAAATATATGCACAATTGATAAATTGCTGTTCATCAGTTTTGTTAATTTTAAGTATATTTAATTTTAAGTTATTTAGGTTTTCAAGTTGTAAAATATCGAAACTACTACTATAGCGATTTACTAAATTAATGATGTCATTATTAAATTCGATTATTTGATACCCATATTTTTCATTTAAATAATACAAAACAGCATAATAGTCGTTAAAATCTAAATTTGGAAATGAAAGATTTTCTAAGTTACCATAATTAATTCGTAAATTTAAGTAATTATTAAAGGCTTCAAAAAGACTTGTAGTATCATTAATTTCATAAAAACTTAAAATATCTGAAGGACTTAATTGATCAATATAATATTTTCCTAATTCATAAAAAAAAGCGACAAATTTTTCATCATTATAAAAGTTTTCTAATTTATAGTTTTCTTTTTTTATTAATTCATTCTTTATTGTCACTTTAACAAATCCTTTTAATAAATCAATATATTAACATCGCGTCTCCGAAAGAGAAAAAACGATAATTATGTAAAATCGCTTCTTGATAAGCGGCTAGTATTTTTTCTTTTGTATAGAAAGCACTAACTAACATTAGTAAGGTTGATTTAGGTAGATGAAAATTAGTAATTAAGTGGTCAACTACCTTAAATTTATATCCTGGATAGACAAATAAATTAGTTTCATATAGACCACTAGTAAATTTCCCATTAAAGTTACTTTCTAAAACTCTTAAGGTTGTAGTTCCAACACAAGTTATTTTTTTATTTTCTCTAATTGCATCATTTAATAACTGCGTCGCTTCATCAGAAAGATAATAAGTTTCATAGTGCATTTCATGATCTTCAATATTATCAACATCAACCGGTCTAAATGTTCCAAGTCCTACATGAAGGGTCACATTAATAAATTCGACTCCATTATGTTTAAGTTGTTCAATAATTTCATTCGTGAAGTGAAAGCCGGCAGTTGGGGCGGCGGCACTACCTAAGTTTTTGGCATAAACGGTTTGATAACGATCTTTATCTTCTAACTTTTCATGAA
>JAAZKC010000030.1 GCA_012800005.1 Acholeplasmataceae bacterium
AAAAGATAAAAGAAATTATGACTTCTTTTAAAAAAGAAAGAATTAATTTATCATTTCATGTTAATTATGAAATTGATAGTGCCTATATTGCTTATTTGATTAATGAATTTAAAGATATTAAATTTATATTTAATCCTGCAGAATGTTATTTTTATGATAAGGCAGTTTCTACTTATCATAGACTACTTAAAAACAACTTAACTTATGTAATATTATATGACTTAAATGAAAATAAGGAAATCGCTTTATTAGGCTATGGTAGTGCCTTTATAATTGACACTTTAGATAGAATGATAGTAGATAAATATAAAGGAGATGTGTTATTAGATACTAATCTTTTAGAATACATTGATAATAGAAAATCTATTTACAGTAAACTATTTAAACTACCATTTTTTAGAAATAATAAGTCAAAAAAAGCTTATGAAGAAATTGAACATAAGCTTAAGTTAACAGAAGAAGATAATATTACATTTAAAGATTTATATTCATCACAAATATCTTTAGTGAAAAGATATCTTAAGTAGTAGTCTCAATTAAAGGTTTTGCCTCAGGCAAAGATTCATATAGTTTATCAATAAATAAAATGCCTTCTAGGTGATCATATTCATGTTGAAAAACTATTGAAGGAAGTCCAGTTAAAGTCATTTCTTTTAATAAAAACTTATCAAGTTTAGAATCATAAACATGCCCTTTAACTTTAATAGTTTTATATCTAGGAGTTAGACCTTCAGTTTTTCTATCAATAGATAAACAACCTTCACCTCCATTTAAATAAATCATTTCTTTTGATTTAAAGGTGATTAGGGGATTAACAATAATAAATGAATACATTTTACCATCTAAATCCTCTAAATGAATCGCAAACATGCGTTTTAAAACATTTACTTGAACGGCGCTTAAGCCAACACCAGGTCTTAAGTTATAAAGCTCGTTAAGTTCTTTGTTTTGTGAAACAACGCAATATTTTAGTAAGTTAAGTCCGATTTCTTTATCTTCTTTACTTACAGGCAGTTTAACTGGTTTACTTTTTTTAGTAAGATTAGGATGTCCTTCCTTAATAATATCTTTACTTAAATACATAAAAATCACCTAAAGTGATTATATCATAATTTTGATAATTTTATTTTAAAATGATACACTATTATTAACTTATTAGTATAAGGAGAAAAATTTATGCTAGAAAGAGAATGTTATTTAGTTTATTATAGGCATAATGGAGCTTTAAAAAACTTAAAAAAAATTGAAGAAATAGAAATTTATTATATTTCTGAACGCTTTAAATACGTAACTATCTATTTTGATAAAAAGGATGAAAAGAAAGTTTTAAGCACGTTAAAGAAAACCAAAGGAATTCGTCAATTTGAACCTTCTTTATTAGATAAACCAGAAATAAATATTCCTTTAGAAAAGTCTGTTAAGTAAAAAGACTTGACAGCGATAATTATTTGTGTATAATAGTAGTGGAAAAAGGAGAGAAGAATTATGGTAAAACTTAGATTACAAAGATTTGGTTCAAAGAAAAGACCTTTTTATAGAATAGTTGCGGCAGATGTTAAAGCACCTAGAGATGGAAAGTTCTTAGATATTATTGGTACATATGATCCACTTACAGAACCAGCAACCGTGAAAATTGATAAAGAAAAGGCATTAAAATGGTTAAATGATGGTGCGAAACCAACAGATACGGTAAAAAGTTTATTCAAAAAGCATGACATCAAATAATATTAAAAAAGGAGTGTAGGCAATGGCAATCAACTTTGAAAACTTGATAAAAAATATCGTAACGCCACTTGTTGTTCACCCTGATGATGTCTTAGTAAAAACATTGTCTGAAGACGAAACCATAGTCATTCAAGTTTTAGTAAACGAAGAAGATTTAGGAAGAGTTATCGGAAAAGGTGGAAGAATCGCTAGTGCGATTAGAACTATCGTCTATGCGGGGGCTTCAAAAGAAGGAAAACATGTTCGTATCGATATTGATGCATTTTAAAAAAGTACACAGTGGATGTGTATTTTTTTTTACTTTTTATGATATACTTAATTATAGAGTAATAAACTTAAGGGAGTAACGATGGAAAATTATTTAATTGGGAAAATAATGAATACTCATGGAGTAAAGGGAGAACTCTTAGTAAAGCCATTAACTGATTTTGATAGATTTGTTAAAGATAAAGAAGTCTTTACTTTAGAACCCTTTATTAAATTTAAAATTAAGAAAGTTAGACATCATAATAAGGGGCTTTTGGTTTCTTTTTACGATTACGATAATATTAATTTAGTTGTTAACTTAAAAGGTTTATTACTATATACAAATGAAAAGCCAACTTTATTAGAAGATGAATATCATTTTAATGAATTAATTGGCTTAGAAGTCTATAACCAAGACAATATTTTAAGGGGAATTGTAAAAGAGGTTATTGAAGTTCCTCAAGGGCATTTACTTAGAATAGAAGTAGGAGAGACTTTGAAGTTAGTTCCTTTTAATAAACAGTTTGTTAAAGAGGTTAAAGATAATCACTTAATAATTAATGAAATAGAGGGATTATTATGATTATTGATATCTTAACAATTTTTCCTAATATGTTAGATGCGTATATTCAAGAATCAATTATTAAAAGAGCTTTGATAGATGAGAAAATTGAAATAAACGTTATTAACATAAGAAACTTTTCTAAATTAAAACACCACCAAGTTGATGATACAGTTTATGGAGGTGGAGCGGGAATGTTGCTTATGTTTCCACCTTTTTATGATGCAGTTAACTCTTTAAGACGTGAAGACACACATATTATTTTAACTACTCCTAAAGGGAAAACTCTTACTCAAAAAAGAGTAGAAGAACTTTCTAAAAAAGAACATATCATTATTCTTTGTGGACATTATGAAGGTATTGATTCAAGAATAGAAGAGTTTGTTGATGAAGAGGTTAGTATTGGTGATTATGTTTTAACTGGTGGTGAACTTGCGGCTTTAGTATTAGTTGATTCAATTGCGAGACTTCAAGAAGGTGTAATTAATGAAGAATCTCATTTAGATGATTCATTTTCTAAAGGAATTTTGGAATATCCGCAATATACTAAACCACAAAGTTATATGGGGCGTGATGTTCCTGAGGTTTTATTATCTGGACATCACGAAAATATCGCAAAGTTTAGAAAATATGAAGCCACTAAAGAAACTTATTTAAAAAGGCCAGATTTATTAAAAAACTTATCAAAAGAAGATGAAAAAATTTTAAAACAAGTAAAGGAGGATCTAAAGTGAAAAAAATATTTTTATTAATGTTAGTGTTTTTAACGGGTTGTGCTTCTAGTATGAAAAAAGAAGCGGTAAATGAAGTTTATGAAGATGTTAGTAAAGTTACTTTAGCTATTGATGAAGCAGAAAAGAAAAACTTTAAAAATTATTTATTCATAGATTTAAGAGAAAACATTAATGAAAATGAGTATATTAAGGGATTTACGGTTATTGATAAAGAAGACTTAGATAAAACATTAAAAGGTTTAAAGTCTTATACCTTTATTATGCTTATATCAGATAGACCAGAGTTCACTTTAGAGCGTGCTTCTTATTTAGAAAATAAAGGTTTTACTAACGTAAAATCAATTAATATTATTACTGAAACTTTGATAGAAAGTTTGAGAGAATTAGGTTATTTACAAAGTGAGTCATGTCCTCCTGGAGGATGTTAAAAAAATTGGCTTGCAGTTAAAATATTATTATGATATAATCAATATCGCCGTATAACGGTTAAGGCGGTCCGCTAAAAATCCTTTATGAACGCCCGTAAAAAAAGGAGTGATTTGTATGGCAAGAGAAAAAGGCCAAGCATTGTTCCATGAACTAACAAAAGAATATCTTAGAGAAGATATCCCAAAGTTTAAAGCGGGGGATACAGTAAAGGTATTTGTGAAGATTAGAGAAGGAAACAGAGAAAGAATTCAGTTATTCGAAGGTCTAGTAATTAAACGTCAAGGTAAAGGTATCTCTGAAACATTCACAGTAAGAAAAGTTAGTTATGGTATTGGTGTTGAAAGAACTTTTCCAGTTCATTCACCTATTATCGATTCATTAGTTGTTGCCCGTGTTGGACATGTAAGAAGAGCAAAACTTCATTACATTAGAACACTTTCAAGTAAAGCAGCAAGAATCAAAGAAAAAAGAACAGTGTAAAAGAAAGATTTCCCTCGGGAAGTCTTTTTTTTACAAATTTTGAAAAAAATTAACAATTATTTACATTCTTTAAAATGACTTAATCCGATAACAGTCGTTTGAAATACAGATTATCTTTTAAATAACACATTGGGTAAATATTGGCATATATTTTGAATATATGGTATACTAAAAGCAAGTGTGATAACGGTTTCATTGCCGTTTAAAAATTTTAAGAAAGAGGAGGGCCAAAAGGCAAAAATTATGAGGAAACGTTTTGTATTTTTCATTTTAGTATTCTTTGCGGCATTAGTATTGACATCTTGTAAAGAAGACAAGATTTCTTTTACTGATTCAGTCATCAATTTAAAAGTTGGTGAATCAAAGAAAATTAATTTTGAAGTCACAAAAGGACGTGAAGTAGAATTTTCACTTCCAAACGAGACTATCGCTAAGATTTCTGGTGACAATATCGTTGGTGTTAGTGTAGGAGAAGTAGAATTAAAAGCTACTATCAAAGGAACTGAAATCTCCGCAAAAGCAACAGTAAAGGTTACTAAAGTTGAACCAAGCGGTGTCAGCATTGCTGGTGCTTCTAGTGGTTTAGTCGGTTCTAAAATTCAATTAACAGCAACAGTTTCACCTGATAATACAACAGATAAGGCTGTTGTGTGGTCAAGTAGTAATGTAGCGGTTGCGGTAGTTGATCAAGCAGGAAAGGTTAGTTTACTTAGAGTTGGTGAGGCAACAATTAAAGCTCAAGTTGGAACTAAAGAAGCAACACATGTTATTACAGTTAATCCTGTTTTAGCAGAAAGTGTTACTATTAGTGGTGCTTCTAGTGGTTTAGTTGGAGCAGAAATTAGACTAACAGCGGCAGTACTACCGGAAAATACAACAGATAAAACGGTTGTGTGGTCAAGTAGTGATGAAGAGGTTGCAACAGTTAATCAAATAGGAAAAGTTAGTTTACTTAAAGTTGGTGAGGTAGTTATTAAGGCTCAAGTTGGGTCATTAGAAGCAACTCACGAAATTACAGTTAATCCAATATTGGTAGATAGTGTTACTATCCAAGGTGATGCGATTGGTTTAGTTGGGGCACAAATTCAACTAACAGCGGTAGTATTACCGGAAAACGCAGCTGATAAGACAGTTACATGGTCAAGTAGTGATACAACAGTAGCGTCGGTTGATCAATCAGGAAAAGTTAACCTGCTTAAAGTTGGTGTAGTAACAATAAAAGCGCAAGCAGGCACAAAAGAAGCAACACATGTTATTACAGTTAATCCTGTTTTAGCAGAAAGTGTTACTATTAGCGGTGATACAACTGGTCCGGTTGGTGGAGAAATTCAACTAACAGCAACAGTATTACCAGCAAATACAGCGGATAAAACAGTAATGTGGTCAAGCAGCAATCAAACAATTGCAAAAGTTGATCAGACAGGAAAAGTTAGCTTACTTAAAGCTGGTGAAGTAACAATTACTGCAGTTTGTGGTTCAAAAGAAGCAACACATGTAATTACAGTCAATGTTGTCTTAGCAGAAAGTGTTGTTGTTGAAGGAGAGGCAACTGGTTTAGCAGGTGAAGAAATTCAATTAACAGCAACAATATTACCAGAAAACACAACAGATAAAACTGTTCGTTGGTCAAGTAGTAATGAAGCATTAGCAACAGTAGATGCATCAGGTAAAGTTACATTACTAGCAGCAGGAACAGTAACAATTACTGCAAAAGTTGGATTAAAAGAAGGAACACGTGAAATAGTAATTACTGAACCGGTTGCGAAAATTGGTAGTGCAGTTTATGCAACACTTCAAAAAGCAGTTAATGCGGCAGTAGATAATGATGTTATTGTAGTTTTAAAATCAGTTGATGAAGCAATTACGATTGCTAAATCTAATTTAACATTAAAAGCGTTAAATAATACTGTCATATATAGTGGTGCAATTACAATTGATGCTACTGAAGCAAGAACAAATATTACAATTGACGGCTTTAAATTAACCGGTGGCTTTAAACTGAGGGCTGCAGGTAAGCTAGATGGATTTACTTTTAAGAATAACGAAGTTTATGACACTACAACAGAAGCATCTTCTTTCTCACCATATGTTAGAACGAACGTTAATGCAATTATTCAAATTTATTCAGGGTCAGGAACAAATGTTAATGGTAATCTAACTGTAATAAATAATACATTTAGAAATATCCCATCAGATGTTATTTCTTATGATAGACTATCTACAGACAAAACAATTAGAATTGAAGATAACGTTGTAGAAAACTTTGGTAGAAGTTTCTTTAGATTAGATGGTGGTTGGAACAACGGTAATATTATTATTGACAATAACTTACTTAAAAATGATGCGGATAAAGTTAGTAGAGGTGGTATTACATTTAGATGTTTTGGTGCTAACTCTGGAACAAATTTAGTTCTTCATATTACAAATAATAGCTTTGAAAATGTTGGTTTAAATATTCCAAATAATGGAAGAAATCCAGAAAGTGGAGCTATTACTGTTGGAGTTAATAATGGTAGTGCAATTGATTTTAAAGTTACTGGTAACATGTTTAAAAATACAGCGAACGCTCTACATTTAAATACTGTTGGTGAGGCAACAATTACCACAATTACAAATAACGTATTTATTAATAACAGAGGTTATGCAATATTTAATACAACAACACTTCCAGAATACAATCAAAACACATTTATGTATGATGAGGCAACTGTTGTTTTACCTGAACATTTAAGTAAATATACATATGATACAGGCGAAGAAAAACTAACAGTAATCTATCCTATTACTGGTGTTAATATTTTAGGGGACGTACATGGACTTATTGGTGCTGAAATCCAATTAGAAGCTGAATTGATTCCTGAAGATACAAATGCAGATAAAACAGTTACTTGGGCTAGTAATAATGAAACATTAGCGACAGTAGATGCCAATGGACTAGTTACTTTATTAACTAAAGGTACAGTTGAAATTTCTGCGACAGCTGGTGGAATAACAGTGGTTCATGAAATAGTAATTGATGTTCCTGTAACAGGCTTAGCAATTATTGGTCCTAATGCTGGTATTATTGGTGACGAAGTTACGTTAGATGTAGAAATATTACCACTAGAAGCGGCATATAGAAAAGATAAAGTTATATGGAGTGTTGATGTTGATGCGTTAGCAACTGTCACAAATGCGGGCGTAGTTACATTGCTTAGAAAAGGAACAGTTATAGTAAGTGCGACTATTGATGGTGTTGTTGCTGATTTTGAATTATTTATTAATGATGAACCGGCTGCAAAGATTGGTACAGTTGGATATGGAACAATTCAAACCGCGATTGATGCGGCGGTAGCTGGCGATGTTATTAATGTTAATTATGGAACATTTGATGAAGCATTAATAATTAATAAAGCAGTCACATTAAGAGGATTTGCTGGTCAAAAGTCAATTTTAACAAATAAGATTACAATAGGTAATGGTGTAAATGGTGTTACTATTGATGGATTTAAGATGACTGGAAAAGCTCAAATTTATAATGCTGGTGTATTAGAAGATTTCTCATTTATTAATAACTTTGTTTATGATACAGATTTAGCGGCATCTGCATATAGTCCAAATGCAAGAACTAATGTAAATGCGATTATTCAAATTTACAGTGGTGGTGGCATGAATAAAGTTGGTGGCATCACAATAGAACATAACGTATTTAATAATATTAAATCTGATATTATCGCAATGGATAGAACTAAAGTTGGAATGGAAATCAACATTAGACATAATGAATTTAGAAACTTTGGTGTAGGTGCGATAAGATTTGATGGTGGTTATAATAACGGTACTTATAACATTACTAATAATATTTTTGAAAATGATATGAAACAAGCAGAAGCGGCAATCGTTTTTAGAGCGTATTCATCATCTAGTGGAAATATCCAAACAATTAATATTACAGATAATGTATTTAAGAATATTGGTAATGAAACAAGAAATAGAAATGGTGTATATCCAGGCTCTGCGGTTATTTCAACATCAACCTATAATGAAAATCAAATAGCATTCAGTATTACAAATAACCAATTTGTCAATACTCACAACTCTATTCACTTAAGAAAGAATAGTAGTAAGGGCGCTGATATCTACACTGTAACAGTAACTGGTAATACATTTGAAAATCCATCAGGTTATGTTTATTTTGAAGATGGTAAGATTGCAACTTATGAATTAAACACTTATTTAGATAGATTAGGTGTAGAAGTTGTGGCTGAAAGAGTAATCTTAACTGATGATCCGGCATATAGACAGTATAATATTGCAGAACCAGTATTAGAAAGTTTCGCTATTAGTGGTGCAGCAACAGGAAGTGTTACTGATGAAGTTTTATTAGAATTAGTTGCGGTGCCTCCATATTATGAGTTTGGTGAAGTAACTTGGACAAGTAGTGATGAATTATTAGCAACGGTAGCGAATGGTGTAGTTAGTTTGCTTGCGGAAGGCGATGTCGTGATTACTGCTAAAATTGGCGATTTAACGGCGACTCATAATATTAATATTACTGCAAAAGTTGCAGCAAAAATTCTTGATGTAGAATATGCAACAATTCAAGCTGCGATTGATGCAGCAGAAGCAAATGATGTGATTACTATTTTACCAGGAACATATAATGAAGTATTAACTGTTAATAAATCAAATATTTCATTTACTGGTGTTGTTGGTGAAAAATCAGTATTAACTAATGTAATTAATATTGGTGCTAATTTAGAAAACATTTCATTTATGAATTTATCATTTACTGGTGATGCTCAAATTAAAAAGCTTACTGGTACATTAAAAGGATTTACATTTAAAAACAACCATGTTTATAACACTAATTTAGCAGCGAGTACATATGTACCAACCACAAGAACTAATGTTAATGCGTTTATTCAAACATATACATTATCAGGTGAAAACATTCACGGAAATTTCTACATTGAAGATAATATTTTTGAAAACATTAAATCTGATATTATTTCAATCGATAGATCAATGCATGAAGCAGTACTTGACATTAAGAATAACGTATTTAGAAACTTTGGTGTTAGTGCGATAAGATTTGATGGTGGTTGGAATAATGGAACATACAATATTACCGGAAACACATTTGAAAATGATGTGTTAGGAGCTTCTTCAGCAATAACATTTAGATGTTTTGGTACAAAAGTTGGTCAAACAATCAATATTGATAATAATACATTTACTAATATTGGAGATGTCACTTTTAATAAAACAGGTAACCAACCAGGTTCAGGAGTTATTACTACTGGTTATAATAATGGTGGAGATGTTACTATTTCAGTTAGCGGTAATACATTTACTAATACATTTAACAGTATTCATTTAAGAACAAGTGGAGCTGATTTAACTGGTTCAGTAAAAAATAATACATTTAAAGTTCCACGTGGATATTTATACTATGAAAATGCTAATTTAGCGGTTTATGAATTAAATACTTATTTAGATGAAAATGATAATCCAATTAATGAGGCAAATATTGAACACATTAGCACCGCAAATAGAACGGAAGTTAATTATGTAGCGGAATATATGATTGTTTATCATACATTTAATCCTGAAACAGAAGTATATGATATAACTTATGAAATTATTAAAGATACTGTTGGTAAGACTATTAAGTTTATTATTCCTGCGTTAGAAGGATATTATGTAAATGAGCCAATTTTAGAAGGTGTAGTGGTTGCGGATAATTCATTAAGATTAGATGTTTATTATCATTTAATCGTAATTAATCCAGATGCGTTCCCATATCAACTTGTGTTAAATGGTGGTAACTTTGATTATGAAACAAGACGTGCATTAGTTGATGACTTTATTAACGACTATAATGCTGTTAACAGTAAATCATATACATTAGAAACACTTGGAATGAATATTTGGGGAGATGTTGATTATCATAATGTTTTCTATCATGAATTATATCGCGATAAATGGTTATGGTTAGCAGATTATTTAGGTCAAGTTGGTTCAAGTGCAAATAGACGTTCTGCTCAAGATATTTTAACTTACGAAACAGCAGCTGAATGGAATGCTAGAAGTAGTAACTGGAAATATGCATTATCATATGAAGTTAGAGCATTCTTAAAGGGAATTCACTGGACAGCTAATGCTAACTGGCCAACTGCAGATTATAGTGATATTGAAAGAGCTAACGGTTTCTGGCCATTATACGCAACTTATAAGATTTCACTTGATTATATGAGTGAAGGTGCAGAAGAAATATTACCTATTCCTTATATGGAAGGATACAACTTTGTTGGCTGGTATCTATCAGAAGATTTAACAGGTGAACCAATTACAATCCTTACTGAAACAGCGAAACTATATGCGAAATATGAAGAGAAAACTCCAGTTACAGCTTTAGAAATCACAAACCCAGTTACTGAACTATTAAAGAATACTACTCATCAATTAGAAATTACAATTACACCTGCTGATGCGTTTAATAAGACATTAGTTTATTATTCATCAGATTTAAGAGTCGCAACAGTTTCAGACACAGGCTTAATAACTGCCTTAAATGAAGGAACAGTGACGATTAAAGTTACTAATTATAATGGATTAGTAGAAACAACTATGACATTTACAGTATATCCAGGTGATGATATTAAAATTTCCTTTAACGAAGAATATACAGGAAATCTTCAAGTAAATGACGAATTTACAATGGATGTTGAAGGTGTTGGTAAAGGCAATGCTGGTGCAGAGTATACTTATCAAGTTTTGGATGAAGCAGTATTAGAATTTACTACTCCTAATAAGTTTAAAGCTTTAAAAACTGGTGAAACAACAATTGATATTTACAAAGGAAGCACATTAGTTAAATCGTATAAAGTTGTTGTTCAAGGTGCATTTAATGATGCAGATAGAGTTGATCAATTACTAGAAATTTTAGCGGCAGGAAATAACCCAATTGCTCAAGGATTAAACGTAATTTTAGTTCATCAATCAACTAATGAATACTCACAACCTAAACACGAAAGTGTCAATGCTTATTTATTTGATGATTTCGTAGTTGATAGAACAACTTATTTGGCAGATCCAAATGGTAGAACAAGTGGTATTAAGACTTCAACAGAATTCGTTTTAGTTCACGATACCGCAAATATTAATGGTGGATTAACTGCTCATGGTAGTTTCTTTAAAACAGCTACTAACGTTTCAATTCATTATGTTGTTGGTGATGGCGGAATCATTCAATCAATTGAAGATAAATATGTTGCATGGCACGCTGGTGATGGTACATCAGTTCCATTTGCTTGGTTAGAAACTGGTGTAACAGTAACAGATCCTAACGCTAAACCAGAATTTGATATTTCAACTGATGGTTACTTTATGATAAATGGAACAAAAACAACCATTTTAGCTCCAACAGATTCAGGTAGAATACTAGACAAGTCCTACTTCACATATATTGGACCAACTTGGAGAATAGTTGGAAACAAATATGAATTAGGTACTCATTACTTCACTAGAAGTCAACAATCGTATGGTGTAATTGCCTCTCGTGGTGGAAATAATAATTCAATTGGTATTGAAATGTGTGTTAACACAACCGGAGATTCAATCGACACACTTCAAAGAACAGCGAAATTAGTTGCGAACCTATTAGAACAATACAACCTTCCTAACAGTAGAGTTATCATGCATAACACAACTGATGGTAAGGCAGATCCATATATGATTAATAACACATCATATAATGGTTCATGGTACTTCCCAAGATTTATGGAACATGTAGAAATTGAAAGAGAAATATTAAAGAACTTTAGTGACGCAACTATCCAATTCAGTTCAGATTCACCACTAGTTTCTAATACTGGTAGAGTTATCACAATGCCAGATGAAACAACAGTTGTAGAATATACAGTAACTGTGACAATTGGTGAAGTTACTAAATCAATTAAATTAGTTTCAGTAATTCCAGGGAAACATACTTGGAGTCAAAACTATGGAAACTTTAAACCACTTGTTAGATGGGCAAAATCTGACTATAGAATAGATCAACGTTTTATTGTTAAATAATATTAAAAGATTGGACTAATAAAACAAAAGCCGGTAAATACAAAGCGTATTACCGGCTTTTAATTTGAAAGAAACTTAAAAAAACTACAACCTGCCTATTAAAAATACCACAACTTGCACATTAACAAATAAAAACATATAATTAAGACAGGTGATAATATGATTCTCATTAATGATTCTATTATAAATGAAAAATTGCTTGAAAATGCCGATGTGGTGGTAAATCCCACAAACCCTTATATGATTGCAGGCTCGGGTGTTAGTGGGCTTATTTTTAAAAAAGCGGGAAAAGAACAGTTAGAAAAACACACTAAAAAAAACTATCTTACACCAATGAAAGTTGGTGAGGTTAGAGTAACCCAAGGCTTTAATATTTCTTGTGATATATTGTTTGTTCAAGGACCTAAAAGATATGACTATGATACTTTAGAAGAAGCATTAGATAAACTAGTTTTAACCTATAAAAATTTGCTTAATTTTTGTTTAGAAAACAACTATAAAAACATTTTGTTGCCATCACTGGGAACAGGTATTTATGGATTTAGACATGAAGATGTAGTTGAGCCAGTTTTAAAACTATTGAATGATGATACATACAAATCTTTAAATATCAATTATGTTATTTATGATAAGGAAGTTTATGATTATTACAAACAATATTTAAAATAAGCATTTAAACAATTAGAGGTGCTTGTTTTTGTCTTCAAACAATCAAAAGTGCTTGTTTTTATCTTCAAACAATCAAAAGTGCTTGTTTCTGTTTAAATAAAGTGATATAATGAATTAGGATGTGATAATAAATGGAAAAATATTGTGTATTAATGATTGATATTGTGAATTCTAGAGGATTAATAGAAGAAAGAAGATTTGAAGTTCAAAGAAAATTGGATAAAATAGCCGAAATTGTTAATTTTTTATATAAGAAAAACATAGTAAAACCACTTCATTTTTCTGGTGGAGATTCTATGCAAGGGGTGTTTACAAAAATTTCTACTGCGTATGAGGCGTATTTATTAATCAAAAGTGGAATATTTCCATATCAAATAAGAGCTGGAATTGGTGAAGGAAAAATAAACCAATTTATGTTTAATTTTGAACGTTTTGAAGACAGTGATTCTAATGTTTTTGATGGTTCTGCATATCATTTATCAAAGGAAGCTGTTGAAACTTCAAGGGTAAAAAAGAATAATATCACAATTAAAACAAATCATAAGTATGATTGCATCATAAACACATTTATTGAAGATGGTGCCCTGACAAGAATGACTGAAGCTAGAATGACGATTTATTCTTTAATAAATTTGATAGAACCTATAACATTAAATGAAGATTTTGACATTAATTCTCTATGGTATGCATCAAATATTTCGCCACTAGTGCAAGAGATAGTTAATTATTATAAAGAAACAAGTGAAAAGATGGACAATAAAGAAATGATTTGTATAAACGCTGTAGAAAGAAAATTGCGAAAATATTATAAATATGAATATGTTTTTATTAGCAAAGACATAAATAGGTTTAATGAAATAGGGACAGATTTAAGAAATGTTTTAGTTGATTTTATTGGTTTTAAGGATCAAAACCTTAATGAAATAATAAAAAAGGGAAAATTAGTTGATTTTAGAAAAAGGGAAGTTGCTAAAGTCGGTTTACTTGAGTATTTTTATAAGGAGCACTAAAAATGGTACTATTAAAATTATTATTAATCATGCATTTTTTAGGAGATTTTTATTTTCAGACAAATAAAATAAGTGAACTAAAAAAAGAAAATAAAATGTATTTATTTTTTCATGTACTAATATATACTGCTTTATTTACTCCACTTCTATTTAAAAGCATAAACATACTGGTAACCTTATTAGTTATTTTGGGAATTTTTGCAACTCATATTATTTGCGATTATTTTGTCATTAAAATCAGCAAAGGGGAAAAGACTATAAGGTTTTTTTAATTGATCAAGGAATTCATATTGCGGTTATTGTTTTATTTTGGCTTGCTTTAAGAAATATAACAGATACAAATGTTGTATCTATACAAGAATTTTTAAATCAAATCGAAATAAAAATGACAATTGAAAAAATTGTAAGCCTTGCCTTAATAATCTTAATAATTTGCAGACCAACATCAATACTTATCGAAATTTTTTTGTCATATAGCGCTATTGAAAATAAAAAAGATATAGAATCGTTAGCAATATCACCAACATCAATAACTGCTGAAAAAAACCTAGATAAAGAAGATTTAGAAGAAGTTATCTATCCCCAAAAAAAGAAGAAAAAACACTAAACTATGGAATGATAATTGGAATTTTAGAAAGGTTTATTATTTTACTATTATGTATTTTAAACCTTTGGGGGTCGATTGCCTTGGTTTTTACAGCGAAGTCAATTGCTCGATTTGATCAATTAAAAGATAAATTGTTTGCTCAAAAATATTTATTGGGAACATTATTAAGCTTATTAATTGCTTTGGTAGTAGTTTTATTATTATAGTTTTAGAGTGTGGAATTTGTTATAAGTACGCAAAAAACTATTCTTGTTTTACAATTTTTGTAAATTGTGAAAAAATTTTCATAAATGATTGTAAGCAGTTTCATTATGTGATATAATGAATAACGATTGGGGGTGTGCATAAATGAGTAATAAAGTAACTATTTATAATGTTGCATTAGCGGCAGGAGTAAGCTTAGCCACTGTTTCTCGTGTCCTTAATAATCCAGAAAAAGTAAAAGAAGAAACGAGAAATAGAGTTTTAAAAGTTATTGATGAGTTAGGATATCGTCCTAATGTTATTGCTAGAGGTCTCGCAAGTAGAAAGACAACTACTGTGGGTGTTTTAGTAAGTGATGTAACACGTGCTAGTGTTGCGGAAATGTTAGGTGGTATTAGTGATATCGCTAGAAAATACAAGTATTCAATCAAATTATTTACAACACCAGAAGAAGTTGATTTTGAAAGTTTTATTAAAGATATTATGGCAGAACAAATTGATGGACTTTTGTTGTTGAATGATGAGTTAGAACATGAGAAATTGGAGTTAATTGTTGAATTATGCAAAAAGAATGATGTGGCGTTAGTTTTAGCTAACGTTTTAAGTGAAAATCCTGATGTAATTAGTGTATCTATTGATTATGAAAAAGCGGGATATGAAATTACTAAACTATTAATTGAAAAAGGCAAAAAAGAAATTTATCTACTTTCAACAGTAAGAAATTATACTGTCAATAATGATAAAGAAAAAGGTTATATTAGAGCGATGATGGAAGCGTCTTTAGAGCCTAAAATCTTTAGAACCAGTGGTGATACAAGCGTTAATAGACAACACTTTGAAAGTTTCTTTAAAGATAGATTAGTAGAAGGAGCGATTGGAGTAAGAGATTCAATTGCGGTTTCATTTATGAATATCGCAAGAGAAAACAATAAAGAAATTCCTAAAGATCTAAAAGTTGCGGGATTCCAAAATACAAAATACGCAACATTAGCACGTCCAACTTTAACAAGCATTGATATTCCAGTATATGATATTGGTGCTGTGGCGATGAGACTACTTACTAAGCTTATGAATAAAGAAATAATTGATGAGATTAAAGTAATTTTAAATCATTATATTGTCAGAAGACAGTCACTTTAATTTTAATATAAATGCCCTTGAGTTTTTTAAGGGCATAGGTTTTGCAAAAAGGAAGGTTTAATTTAAATGTTATTATATGATGAATTATTATATAGAAATATGATTAAGGATGTTTCTGATGAAAATGTCGCAAAGAAATTATTGAATGGTAAAAATGTTAGAGTATATTGTGGTTTTGATCCAACTGGTGAATCTTTAACTGTTGGACATTTAGTTCAAATTATTAGAATGAAATTACTAGAAAAATATAATCATACTCCGGTTGTGTTAATTGGTGGTGCTACTGGTTTAATTGGTGATCCTAAAGAAACAAGTGAGCGTAAACTATTAACGCTAGAAGAATCACTTCATAATGCAAAAATGATTGAAGCCCAAATAAGAAAATATTTACCTAATGCTATTTATGTTAATAATTATGATTGGATTAAAAAAATTGATTTAATTTCTTTTTTGAGAGATTATGGAAAAAACTTTAATGTTAATTATATGTTAGCGAAAGATACAGTTTCTAAAAGATTAGAGACAGGGATTTCGTATACAGAATTTTCTTATATGATTCTTCAAGCGATTGATTGGTTGCATTTATATGAAAATTATGATGTTAAGATTCAATTTGGTGGCAGTGACCAATGGGGAAATATCACTTCAGGATTAGAGTTAATTAGAAAAAAGTTAGGTGAAACTAAAACAGTTGGAATGTCTTCACCATTACTTTTAAAAAGTGATGGAACTAAATTTGGTAAAAGTGAATCAGGAACAATTTGGATTGATGAAAACTTAACGAGTCCTTATGAATTATACCAATACTTTATTAATACTGGTGATGATGATATTGAAAATTATTTAAAAACACTTACGCTTTTGGAACCAAAAGAAATTGATGTATTGGTTGCTAAACAAAAAGAAGTTCCAGAATCAAGAATTGCTCAAAAAGCGCTTGCTGAAGAGGTTTGCGCCTTTGCTCATGGTAGGAATACTTTAAAGATGGTTATTAATGTTAGTGAGTCTTTATTTAGTGGAGATTTATCTAATTTAACTAAAGAAGAATTAGTTTTAGCTTATAATGCTTTAGAAGGAGTAGAAATAGAAAATAATGTGAGTATTATTAAAGCATTAACGGAAACTAACTTAGCTTCTTCTAATAGAGAAGCAAGAACGTTTATTCAAAGTGGGGCAGTTTCAGTAAACGATATTAAAGTTGAAGATTTTAATACTATATTACTAAAAGAAAATGCTTATTATGAAAGATACATGATTATTAGAAGGGGAAAGAAAAGATTTCAAATGGTGAAATTTAAATAGAAAAAAATATGACTTATTATGTTCTTTATAATCCTAAAAGTAAAAGAGGAAAAATAGAAAAAATACTTAAACAAATTAAGAAGAAATTAAAAGGCCATAACATAATCACAGGTTCACTATTAGATATTAAAAATGTTGATGATTTTTTAAAAAGCTTAAACAAGGCAGATAAAATTATTATTGTTGGTGGAGATGGAACGCTTCATCATTTAGCTAACGCTTTGGCTGGGAAAAAAATATTACAGGATATTTTAGTCACAAGAAAAGGCGGTACAGGTAATGACTTTGTAAGAAGTATCAAAAAAGGTAAAAAAGGTGATTTTATTAAAATTAACGATTACTTAAAAGATTTACCTATTGAGATTAATGAAGGAAAAGAAACTCGCTTTTTAAATAGTGTCGGTTTAGGAATAGATGCTTATGTTTGTTTTTTAGTAGAAGGTAGTGATGGCCCTAAAACAGAAGGTAATTATTTTAGGAGTGCTTATAAAGCTTTTAGAGTTTCTAAACCTCATAATATTGAATTAACTGTTGATGGGGTTACTACGGAACATAAAAAAGTTTGGTTTTCAGTAATTTGTAATGGAAAATATTTTGGTGGAGGAATGAAAATAAGCCCTAAATCTAAACGTCTTGATGATGAGTTAGAAGTAGTGATTGTTAAAGGAATTAGTAAGGCAGTACTGTTTATGATTTTTCCTTCAATTTATTTAGGTATTCATGGAATATTTAGAAAATATGTTAAGTTTTTTAAAGGCCGTCATATTATCGTAAAAACAGATATGCACACTCATATTCAATATGATGGAGAAGCATATTATCCAAGAAATAGAATAGAAGTAAAAAGATAAAACATTTAAATAAAACAAAAAAAGAAACAAGAAAGTGGCGTATTAATGCGTTTATCTTGTTTCTTTTTCTTTATCTTTTAATGCCAACCCTTTTATAAACTTTATATATTTTTCTTCTAGCGATAAAGGATGCTTTATTTCTTCCTTCATTTAAAATTTCATCAAGGCGTTTAGATTTAATAATTTCATTATATCTTTCTTGAATTGGAACAATTATTTCTTCAATTAAATTCGCTAGATCTTCTTTAAATGTTTGATAATTAGAGTTTTCATACTTAATTTCAATTTCTTTAATTGTTAAATCACTTATAGAAGCGTAAATATCAAGCAGGTTAGAAATACCAGGTTTGCCTATTTTATCGTATTTAATTTTAGTATCTGAATCAGTAATGGCACCTCTAATTTTATTTTTAGTTTGTCTAATATCATCAAGTAAGAAAATAACTCCTTTTTGGTTTTCTTCACTTTTACTCATTTTTTTAGTTGGGTCTTGAAGGTCCATAATTCTTGCGGCAGTTTTAGGATAATATGCCTTTGGAACAACGAATGTTTCTCCATATTGACTATTAAATCTTTCTGCGAGTAGTCTTGTTAATTCAAGATGTTGTTTTTGATCATCACCAATT
>JAAZKC010000031.1 GCA_012800005.1 Acholeplasmataceae bacterium
AATTATATTTTCTAAAAACGTATATGTTTCTTCACTGTCGCAAAGTAAAATATCTTTTACATCCCTAATGTTATCAAATCTCGAAGTTTTAAAATAAGCCGTGTAATGAGCAAGCCCTTGAATGCATGGAATGATTTCAATATTATATGCTTCTGCGTACTCTTCTATTTCTTTTATTTCTTTATAAGTATAACTTCCTCTTTGATATCCTAAATATTTTTCCTTAGAATTAAATAGCGTATCTTCCATATAAAGCATTAAATAATTGTATCCGAGTAACGCCATTTTATCTAGGAGTTTTTTTAACATTGAAACATTATTTACCGCATTTCTGGAACAATCAAGCATAACCCCCATTTCATTAAAATTTTTATTTTCACATTCTAAAAAATCATTAGCAACCACATGTCCTAATGCTCTATAAAAATCATTAACTGTTTTATATTTAATTAAAATGTTTTTTTCTTCTATCTTAATTTTATAATTGTTTTTTTCACATTTTATCGATTTAATCGATTTATAATTACCTATTTTTAAGTTTAACTGTTCAAAACCTTTTTTTAATCTTTTATCATCAAAATCTAAAACTAAATTATTCAACCTTTCAATCCTCCTGCAACTGTATTTTCCATTATTGTTTTTTGGAATATAATAAATATTATTAAAATTGGTAAAACGGAAATTAATATTGCGGCAAAAAATAATGGATAATTACTTTTATAAATCATTATTTCTTGAAACATATATATTCCCAGTGAAAGTGTCGGCTTTTCATCTAAATATAGAAATGGTGTCATATAATCATTCCAAATTCCAATCCCAGAAATTAAAGCAATTGAAGTGATTGGACCTCTCGCGAGAGGTAACATTACCTTTCTAAACACTTGAAAATTTGAAGCACCATCCATAAAGGCTGCTTCCGCATAGCTCCAAGGAATTGATTTAAAAATAGCTGTGTAAAATAATAAAATTAAATCCAAATCCACCAGCATATAAAACAAGAATTCCCATATTATTCATTAATCCTAAATCGTTTACTAACTTATATGTGGCTGGAAGATTACCAACTATTGGAATTATAAAGGTAAAAATTGCCATATTGTATAAAAATTTTCTTCCGACAAAATCATACTTCGCAATTACATACGCAGTCATTGAAGCGACTATTGTTGAAACTATTGTTCCACCTAGTGTTAAAATAATACTATTTATAAACATATCAACTAAATTATGTCCATAAACATTCAACTCTGTAAATGCAGAAAGATAATTTTCAAAATGCGCCTTTTTGGGTAACCCAAATGGGTCAATAAAATATTCAGCATTTGTTTTTAAAGAATTTAAAAATGCCCAAACAAAAGGTATTAACAGAGTAAGTGCGTAAATCGCAAAAAAGACAAAAACACACCATAAAATAGTTTTTTCCCCCAAAGAATAATATTTTCTTTCTTCGTTTTTCATTTATCTTTCCTCCTAATACTCAACATCACTGCCAATTTTATTTAACAGTTTTTTCACAAGAAGGACAATTGGTAATCCAATAAATGTAAATACTAATCCGATTGCGGCAGGATATTCATACATATTATTTTTAACTTGTGAAAAGATATAATATCCTATCGTTGTTGTTTTAAAATTACCTTGAGTAAATGGTAAAATCGGACCCATATTAACAAACATTCCCGATACAGTAGTAATAATTAAGGTCGTTAAAGTTGGATATATCATTGGAATGATTACTTTAAACAACTCCCCTTTTAAACTCAAACCTTCTAGTCTTCCATACTCAATTATTTCTTTTGGGATACGGCTCATTGCCCCGGTAATCAAAACCAAGTTAACCGCAAACCCTGTCCAAATACAATAAACTAAAATAGTATTAAACGAATACCTTGGATCACCTAACCAATTTGGTAATTCTGATATTGGTTTATCAGTTATCCACGATAACACCATATTAAAAGGTCCTGTTGGAGCGATAATATATTTAAACAACGTTATTAATATTACACTAGAAATAATTTGTGGAAGAAAAAATATTACTCTAAAACCTTTATGAAAAAAAACTTTTTTATATAAAAAGTACGCAAACAATAATGAAAGAGGCAAAATTATTCCAATATTTACTAAGAACAATGACATTGTGTTTTTTATTGCAATTCTTAAGTTAGAATCTCCCAACTTAATTTCATCAAAAAATCTTATAAAATTATCTAATGTGTATGTTACAGTATCACCGTCAAATTTTTGAAAAGCCATAAGTATAGAATTAAAGTTAACATATACCCAGAAAATTAAAAATTGCGTTATAGGAATAAGTAACATAAAAAATATAAACACCCTGTCTCTTCTTTTTATTGATTTTTGGCTAGTTTTTTTATCTTTTTTCTTGAATTTATTGTAAATTTTACAATGAAAATCATAAAAAAAACCTTTTATTGCTTTTATCATTTAATTAGATTTTCCTCTCTTTTTCTTTTTCAAAGTTATATAACAACGATAGGCTTTGATTAGACTTCAAAGCCTATCGTGTCTAAAATTATTTTAACAGTTTAAACCCTTGAGATAAAGACATTCCACATCTTTTTAACGTAATTATATTCCTCATCAACAATTTGAACTGCGGTTTTCGGGTTGTTCGCAAGCGCTAGCGATATTTCAGGTCTTTGGGAGCCATTAAATTCTGCCAAGCCACCACGATATCTAATTGGATCGCGAAAATCATAGAAAACATATTCACAATCTTTAGTGATATCTATTTTATTTTTTTGAAATGGGCTTAAAGTATTGTATTTTTCTTTTGAAATTTCATAGTTAAAAGGCATCACACTACCTGCGGTATCTAAAAATATTTCAATTGCTTCATCAGTTGCTAAAAATCTTAAAAAGTCTTTAGCTATTTCTTTAGCATTTGAAAAACTTGGGATAAACGCTGTATGAGTATTACCTAAATTAAATATATATTTTCTTGCTTCTTTTACTCTATTAAACACTTCACTTGAAACGCCACTAACAGCCTCTTCTTTATTATCAATTGCGGAAACAATTTGTGATAAAACTTCATCTGTGATTCCTAATTTTTCTCCTAATGAACTAATAATAGGTGTTTTTAAGGTGACCGCATTTACTTTACCATCAAAACTGTTTTTCATCTCATTTTCAAGCCAGTCTCCATTTGGAATAAATGCTGCCCTTCCTAATAAGAAATTCATTTGTGCTTGGGTATGTTCTAATGTTATTGAACCAGTATATGCATATTTTTTAGCATCTTTAACTATTTCTTCTAAAACTTTTAGGCCTTCTAATCTACCATCAGATAAATAAACATCATATGAATATGATCCCTCATTATCAGTAGCTGCCCAAAAATTATCATATGCTTTTTTACCATCATATTGTGCAAACCATACATAATAGAGATATGACCAATATTCACAAGCGTTTCCACTCCAAATTAATGGAAATATTACCTCTTCTTTTCCACCGATAGTAATTGTTTTGTTTTTTATTTTGATGTCTTCCATCATTTCTAATAATTCATCTGTTGTATTAGGAAGTTTATAATTTCCTGCACCATAAATATGATCTAAAACATCTATATTCGCAATTAAACCACAAGGACCACTAGCCCATGGGAAAACATAATGTTTTTCTACTCCGTTATTATCAACATAAGTTGTATAATCAATAAAATCTTTTCTCATCTTATCTTTTATTGTAATGTTTTCTGTATCTTTTCCCTTTTTAGGCTTAGAATTAAAAACATCCGTAATGTCTTCTATAGCATCATTTCTTTCAATAAGGTCTTTATAATTAATTCCATTAATTATATAAAGGTCCGTTTCTGTCCTTTTAGATCTTAATTGAGGATCTGCTTTTGAACTTACAAGTGGATTAATATCATATTCCACCTCTACATCTGGATTATACTCCTTAAATTTTTCAATTAATGCAGGTAAAAAATCACCCCCATAACCAGCTTCTAATGCGCTTATAAACAACACGCCTTCTTTGCTTTTCTTACTACCACAAGCAGTGGTAGTAAGTATCGCAAATAAACTTAAGAGTATAACAAATATTTTTTTCATAATCACTCACCTTTTACTATTTTGTTAAGCGGAAATTATCAAAATATAAAATTTGTCTTTCAGTTGTATTAGCTCCAGCATAATTTATATAAAACTCTATTCCTCTAATATTATTTAGTTTTGTTGGATCAAGAGTACTAATATCAATTGAATAAGTACTCCATCCACTAACAGTTGGCCAATGATTTGGTGACCAATGTTTACTCCAGTCACTATAAATTATTCTAAAACTGATATTAAATCCCGGCGCAGTCGCATAAACATCAAATTCTAATTTAGTATAGCCTTCTAAATCTCTAAATGAAAGTACTTTATCAGTCCATAAAGCATTCAAAGAATATGTGAAAGCTATTAACTCACTTGGCCCAACTTTATGAGAATATTTTAATACTCTTCCACTTCTTCCTAAAACATCCGCATCCACTAATTCCATTAAGGCTCCTTGATTTTCAAATATAGGTTTAATCTTATGTAGTGAACCTTTTCCATCAAAATCCATATAAACATAATCTTTTGAAAGCTGTACTGTATCAACATAAAATACTAAATCTTCTGTTGCTAATTGTGGATGATCCGCACAAGTTAAGAAGAATCTTATTTGTTTAATTTGTGTTTTATCAATTCCCTGTATATCAGTATCATTTGGATTAAGTCTTATTTCTCCCCATGATTGAGAGCTAATAGTAACTGCTGCACCTTCAACTTGATCATTGTTAACGTCTTTAAGTTGTGTTACTAAAACTAAATTATCACTACTTGCGTTGTATATTTGTAAGCTTAAATTAAAGTATTGAGTTAAATCAATCGTTTGTTTATTAAACACTTTTTGGAAATAAGTGCTATCAAAATTTAATCCTGGCCATCCAGTTTGACCTTTTGCAACGGTTGCTTTTAAGCTGCTCTTACCTTCACTTACATAGTCAAGATTATAATTTAGTTCTTGGTATAAACCATCTGCTGCAGGCATATTGATTTCACTTTCAAAATAATTTAATTCCTTTTCATCCATCATATAATAACTAAATGATTGAGTTGTTGTATTTAAAGCTTCATCTTGTGCGGTTACAGTAAACTCATATAGCCCCGCTTCTAAAAATTGATAGCTTGCTTCTGTAACTACTACCGCTTCACCATTTAATAATAGAGAAATATCATAAGTAATTGAAGTTGAACTAGTATAGTTATCTTCAAAAGTAAACAATACTGTATCTCCTTGTGTAACAAGACTATTATTTTCAATAGAGGTTGTGATTGTTGGACCTACATTATCTATTACAATCCCAGCTGAATAGATTGTTACTGGATTTATTCCATCTAAATAAGTAACATATGTTCCCGCAACATTGTAAGTTGAACCAAAACTTCCTAAAAATTCTCTTGTTACAACATTTAAAGAGTTAGATTGAACCTTTGTTCCATTAAATAAAACAAATCCATATTCAACAACTTCTTTAGTGCCAACATCAAAACTACCAATATATGATTTATAACCAGTTCTTAGAATGAAAGGTCCTCTAAACACCACATATTCAGTTACTGCTATGCCTTCTTCATCAGTTATTGTAACATCTTCAAAAGCAGTAAATTTAAGCGTTTGTCCATAGCCTAAAATTTGCCCTTTTTGATTTTTCCAAACCGGATTAGTTAATGTTGATGTTAACTCAACTACTTCATTTTTCTTTGGTGTAAATGTATTAGAACCATGAGTAACTGTAACAGTTTCTAATGCGTTAGTTAACTCATATTTAGCAACAAAATAAGTTACATTTTGTGTTAGTGTCGCTGATACATCCATCATAGTTTCATAATTATCTATAGATGCCCAACCGACTTGAGTTGATAGAGGCTTATCTGGCATTAAACTTACAGCTGGTAATACTGGTTTATCAGCATAACTTGAACTTATGTACTGCAAGTTAGAGTCTAAAAAAACCGCAGCCTTTTTATCTAAACTTCTATAGTAGGCCTTTAAATGAAGCGTTTTAGAAGCCTTTATAATCGGTATTGGATTATCTTGATGTGCTAAATCTCTTCTAACTGCGCCATTAACTGTCCAAAACATAAATTCTCCGGCTATTGTAGGTAAAGTAATTCCTACAGCATCCCCAACATTTAAGCCATTAATTGGGGCTTCCGCAACTGCTATCTCACCGTCTAAATAATAGGCAACGCTAACAGTCGCTGCTTCTGATGCTGCTTTAACACTTACTAAACCTAAAAATGAAAAGATTCCTAGTAGTAAGACAAATAATTTAAACTTTCTCATAATTATTCCCCCCATATCTCTTCTGAACCCAAGGTTCCAAAGAAGCTTCGTCCGTTTGTGCTTTGGGCAATTGCTTCTTCAATCTCAAACTCTACCACTTCTAATTGTGGCGCTTCATAATTAAATTTTTCTTTCATGTTTTTTTCCTCCATTTTTTAAAATTTAATGATTGCTGTTTTTATATTTTTACTGATTTTTAATTTTATCAAAAACTAAATTATTTTACTAAACGGAAATTATCAAAATATATAACTTGTCTTTCAGTCGTATTATCACCTGCATAATTTATATAAAACTCTATTCCTCTAATGTTTTTTAGTTTTGTTTGATCAAGAGTACTAATATCGATTGAATAAGTTCCCCACTGATTAGCATTCGGCCAATAATTTGGTGACCAATGTTTAGTCCAATCACTATAAATTATTCTAAAACTAATATTAAATCCTGGTGCAGTTGCATAAACGTCAAATTCTAACTTGCTATATCCTTCTAAATCTCTAAATGAAAGTAATTTATCTGCCCATCCGGCATTTAAAGCATATGTAAAAGCTATTAATTCACTTGGCCCAACTTTATGAGAATACTTTAACACTCTTCTGCTTCTATCTAAAGTTTCAGCATCAATTAACTCCATTAGAGCACCTTGATTTTCAAATATAGGTTTAATCTTATGTAGTGAACCTTTTCCATCAAAGTCCATATAAACAGATTCTTTTGAAAGTTGTACTGTATCAACATAAAATATCAAATCTTCCGCTTCTAATTGTGGATGATTTGCACAAGTTAAAAAGAATCTTATTTGATCTATCTGGGTTTTATCAATTCCATTTATGTCAATATCATTTGGATTAATTCTAATTTCTCCCCATGATTGTGATTCAATGTAAACTGTCGCCCCTTCAAATTTTTTCCCCTCAACATCTTTAAGTAAAATTGTTAATGCTAAAACATCACTACTTGCATTGTATACTTGCATGCTTAAATTAAAGTATTGAGTTAAATCAATTGTTGTTTTATTAAATGCTTTTTCAAAATATGTACTATCAAAGTTTAATCCTGGCCATCCTTCTTGTCCTTTTGCAACAGTTGCTTTTAAACTACTCTTGCCTTCACTTACATAGTCAAGATTATAATTTAATTCTTGGTGTAAACCATCTGCTGCAGGCATATTGATTTCACTTTCAAAATAACACATTTCCTTTTCATCCATTAAATAATATTTATACGTTTGAGTTGTTTTATTTAAAGCCTCATCTTGTGCAGTCACTGTAAACTCATATGTTCCAAATTCTAAAAATTGATAGCTTAATCCTTCAACAATTACCGATTCACCATTTAATAATAAAGAAATTTCATGGATAATCGCAGTTACAATAGTATAGTTATCTTCAAAAGTAAACCCTATCATATCTCCTTGTGCTACAAGACTACCACTTTCAATAGAGGCAGTAATTATTGGTGCTATTTCATCTTTTACTGTTACTTCAATAACTAAATCATCGGCTTTGTTTCCAGATTTATCTTCAGCTTTGTAAGTAATTCTATAAACTCCAACCTTATTACAAGTAAACTTATCATTAACTACCTCTACAGTAGCTCCATTAGGATCTTTAACTGTATAAGTTGCGGTAAGATTAGTATCTATATTATCAGTAACTGTTGCCTTAACTACTGTATATTCCACCCCTACCATTACATTTGCATCACTTACACCGCTAATAACTGGTTTTACTTCATCTTTTACTGTTACTTCAATAACTAAATCATTGGCTTTGTTTCCAGATTTATCTTCAGCTTTGTAAGTAATTCTATAAACTCCAACCTTATTACAAGTAAACTTATCATTAACTACCTTTACAGTAGCTCCATCAGGATCTTTAACTGTATAAGTTGCGGTAAGATTAGTATCTATATTATCAGTAACTGTTGCCTTAACTACTGTATATTCCACCCCTACCATTACATTTGCATCGCTTACACCACTAATAACTGGTTTCGTTGTATCTTTTACTGTTACTTCAATAACTACATCATCTACTTCTTCGTCTGGATGTTTTAAAATAACTTTTGCATCACCATTTTTAAGGGCATTAATTTTAAGATTAGCCTCTGTTAAAATGGCAGATATAATATCTGTTTTATCCACTTCTACTGCGATAACCGCATCTTCTGGTTTTATAGTTAATGCGATTATTTCTTCTTCTCTGATTTGAAGTGTTATTGTTTGTTTAGTAACGGAAAGTTCTTTTTCTTGTCTTTTCCCATCACAACCCACTAAAATAAATATTGCAAAAATTAACAAACCAAATGTTATTAAATACTTTAAATCCTTTTTCATTACTTGTTTCCTCCCGTAATTTAAAATTTAAATTAGCTTTTAAAATAACTACTTTTATTTACTTAAATATATTCCAAAATCATCAACATAAAAAGTTAATACATCTGTTTCCACAGCGGTCGCATAAATTTGAATATATCTAAAATTAGATAAGTTTAATGTCGCTTCTGCTGTTTTTAAATTTAAAGTTATTAATTTCCAGGAGTTTGGCTCTACTACCTGATATCCTTCATCATAAATTTTATAATCATTTGCGGTAATTCTTGTTTGTATTTTTATCTCAAATGAATTGGGATTATACACATAATATCTAATTTCTTCATAACCACTAATGTTTTCAAAATCAAAATATTTATCTTTTTCTAGTGCATTTGTTGAATATAAATAAATGTAATTTCCATCTAAAATATATTCATTTTTAAAAGTTACTTTTAAAGAGCCCAAAGAATTATCTTTTGTAAAATTTTCATTTGTGTTATGCTCAATAATAATGTTTTCAAAAGCTCCTATTGAGCCTTGAATTCTATTAACTTGATTAGGTGTATCAAAGTTTTTATTACCTATTACATCAGGTTTTTGAAAAGTTTTAGAAAATCTAATATTATCATAATAAAAATGTCTATCGCAATCTGTAAACGAATGTTGCCAAATATAAAGCGTTCTCACCTTTGATAAATTGAGATTAGAAAAATATTGTAAATCAAAAACTATACTTTCTTTTTTACCTTTTTTGATTGTTGCCATTGGGCTATCTTGTTTTTTTCCATAAGCATCAATAAGTGTTAAACTAATTTGCATATCTACTTCTGACGCGTTAAAGACATCAATATTAAATGTTTTGAAAACAGATAAATCGCTGTAAGCAGAAATGTCAAAACCAATATGAGGCCAATTGGGTGTATCAGAAACTGCTTTACGCATATATACTTCTAACGAATAATCTCCTTCTGTAGCGTAATTAGTTGTTCTATTTATAGTTGTTGGTGTTAATCCTTCTACTACTGTAACTTTTTTTAAATCTTCTTCACTTTCAAAAGAATTTATTAACCCATAAGCTTTAATAAAGACATCAACAATTAATTCTTCACTCACCAAACCCTTACCGCTTAATTCTGTTGCCTTATACTTAAGAACATATTTACCAGGTCCTTGAAATTTAGTGTTTGTTACTGTTTTACGACCATTGATTTCTTCATACGGAATTAATATATTGTCTTTATAAAATCCAACTTCCACTGTTGTTTCTTGAAAATCAATTACCGTTACATTGGGAATAATTAAATCTTCTGTCTCATCTATTTCAATTTTAGGGATTGCTAATATTATTGGTTTTTGATTGTCAGTTACAATTAATACCACATCACTACTAATACTTATTCCGCTTCCATTAACTGCCTCAATTTTTAAATGATAATTTCCAGTGCTCTTTGGGGAAAAATTTCCTTCATGAATACTGACATTATTTCCCTCTTCATCTTTAAGTTTTAAAACGGGAATAATCCCTACCGCATCAGAATCGTTAATAATGATTTCTGGAATTTCTATTTTTTCTCTAGCTTCAAAAATAAAATTATCATTATTATAAATATTTATTAGAGGATTTTTTAAACTGTTAGTTTTAAAAGAAAA
>JAAZKC010000001.1 GCA_012800005.1 Acholeplasmataceae bacterium
TATAGAAAACCTTATTTTGTGTCCATAGTTATATACTAACATCAAATTATATTAAGGTTAAAGGCATTAAACATTATGTTTGGTTTGTAATGGATGCTTGTAAAAAATCTATTCTAGGTTATCAAGTATCTGATACAAGATCTGTTGGGCCTTGTATTTTAGCAATGCGCATGGCTTTTAATAAGTTTAAAAACTTTCCTGGAAAAGCCCTTAAATTTATTGCTGATGGCTATACAGCCTATCCGTTAGCGAAGCAACAGTTTGAACTTGAAGAAAATAAAGATTTTGATTTAATTCAAGTTATTGGCCTTACTAATGATGATGCTGTATCCTCTGAACATCGTTGGATTAAGCAAATAGTTGAGCGTCTTAATAGAACTTTTAAATCTTCTTACCGTATAACCTGTGGTTATGGTAGTGAAGATGGTGCTCTTTATGGTGTTACCCTTTGGGTTGCTTATTATAACTTTCTAAGGCCTCATCCATATAATTATTGGAAACCTCTAAACGATATTGCTCATTTAGATGGCATTGATAATATGCCTGCTAAATGGCAAATTCTTATATCATTAGGTCAACAAACGATTTTAAATATGCAAGAATCTAAACCTTCTTGATAAATAATAAAATCAAATAACAATCCAAATTTTGCCTCCGCAATCGAAGGCCTTTTTCTCGTACTCAAAATCAGAATAAATTTTACAATATAAAGAATAATTTTAAATTTATTCCTTGTGTTTAATTAAATCTATTTTTTCATACGAAACTTTACACTATCCTTATAATTTTATTTTTTATTTGAAAATAACTCTGGAACATTATATAAAATCTCTGTAGTTTACTTCTTAACAAGTTCCTACCTCATCAAATAATTATTTCCTTTAATTTTTTACCTCTTTTATCCATTAATCTTCGGGCCTATCCTTATAATTTAATATATACATAATATTCTATGATTTATTTATGTCTTTATTCGCCTCTCTCTTCTAAAAACTTACCATTAATTATTTTAACACTCACTATATACAAAGACAATATTTCTTTCTAGTTCTAACTTTTTAAATCACCTTATATTATTTTGATTTATTATCTATAAGATAAACAGATACATACCTCTTCTTCTCTATTTATTTTGTTGAATTGTTAAAATCTATTATCAAAACTCTACAACATTTTTTATTATCAAATCTATAAAAGCCCAAACTCAACTAAAACTCAAAAAGAAAAAACTACACCTTTACCGGTAAATTTATTGTTTTAAATATTTCATATCTTACTTTTTAACAAACTTTACAACTATTTCAACATGTAATGTATTTTAAAATATATTTTAATTTCAATATAATTCATTAAATGCATCTGTAATGGCTTTTTTAGGAGAGCCACCATAAAATTTGTCAACCGCTGTTCTGATCTTATTATTTACAAAATCATAATAATCTATTTCTAACGGCAACTTTCCTTCTTCTATACCTAATTTATCAACAAGCCATTTTGTAGCTTTTTTTGCCTCATTTATATCCCATCTATGGTATCTAAACTCCCAAGGCACAAATTCATCTTCAAATGCTTCAATAATGGCACTAGTAATTGATTCATTATAATAGTTACATATTAATGTAGTTAACTTATTTTCATAAAAATGTTCAACTGAAAGAATATTTACAACTTCATCATGAGAAAATTTTAACCTATCCCTTATTAACCATCTAATAGCAACTATTCTATTTTCTTTAGTATTCCAATAATTTGATGGAACAGAACTCCTTTTCAGTTCCCAGGGATATATTTTATTAGGATATATTTCATTAACAATATTGAAGCTACTTGAATAATAATTCATTAATGTAGCTAATTCATACTCTATCAATAAATTTCTATTAAACTTTTCTTTTATATCGTCTAAGCTCCATTGTAATTTTTCTTCTATTAACCATTTTATAGCCTCAACTCTATTTTGCTTTTTACACCAATAACTTTGAGGAATTCTACAATTAATAAATTCAAACGCTTTATATTCATTAGGATATACTTCCATCAAATATTTAATAGCAGATCTTCCAAAATAAAGTTTGCATGGTGTCCAAAGTCTATTATTTAGAATAAATTCCTTAGATAAACAATTTATCATTTCACTTCTTTTTAAATTTAATTTGACTTCAATTAAATATTTTAATAATTTTACCGATATTTTTTTTCCTTCTTCATTTGATATTGAACACCAATATCCAGGTGGAAAATTAGGTATTCTTCTTTCTAATACTAAATCATATATTTCATAGTTATTTAAATTTGTTAAGTTAATCCCTTTATAATACAATTTGTTAAACTCCTTAATTAAATTATATTATAATTATTAACATTTTTTCCTTAAATTATCCATTTTAAACTCAGCCAACTATCGTCCCAAACTAAACTTTAAATTTTAAAATAATAAAAAGTTCCCTAAAATATATTATTAGGGAACTTAAATTAATATTATCTATTTAAATACTTTTAAGTTTTTTGATATCTTCTGAGCTACCTACAACATGCATTCTCTTATGACAATTAGGACAAAGAGCTACTGTATTTTCAATGGTATCTGTACCACCTTTAGATAACCATTCTATATGATGCGTCTCTAAATAAGGATCTCCTGATTTGCTCTTAAATGGTGCTTGATTGCCACAAAGTTGACAAATCCCCTTTGCTCTTCTCTTGGCAAATTCAGCAACATATACATTCCTTTCATAAGTCTGGCTTGCAGTTCTTCTTACACTTGTCTTAATACTTTGACTTTCCTTAGCTTTTTCTTCAAGTTCAGCATCTGATAATTTTTTTGCATTCTTTTCTTTCTTTTTAAAATTATTATCAATTACATCCTTTTCAATAGTTACCTCATAATTATTTAAAACTTTTACTGGAAATATCCATACATTTCTCAATATACCATCTTCATCTTTTTGCTTCTCTTGATAAGGATTTTCACATAATTTCACTTGTCCTCTATAGATATATTTATTTCCTTCAAAAACTTCAAAAAGAAATACATCAACTCCATTAGTATTTGATTCGTTTAAAGTTCTATTTTGCGATACATTAATATCTTGATCTCCTTTTTTACCCATTCCTGTATAGTGAAGAGTATCTCCAAACCACTTATCCTCATATAACCCTTTTGTGTGGTCAGAAATAATCACCAAAGTATTTGTGGTTTTAGACCTTCTCATACCTCCCATATTACCACATACAAAGGTAGTTCTTAATTCATCATTTGTTATTACTTGACCTAATTCAAGTTTTGGGTTAAACATATTAAAATACCTCCTTCAACTTTTGAACTCATATTAGCTTTCCTTCTTAAATTGTCATTTCTTTTGAAGAGATATCTATAATAGAGTATCTCTTCAAAAAAATTAGCTCTATTTCTAACTAAAAGATATAGTTATCATCAATTATATTAGATTTATTATCTACTCTTGGAGTAAGCTCAAAAACTATTGCAGTCTTAGTTTCTTGACTAATACCAGCACTGTGTTCGTTTATCATAAAATCTGTAACATCAAATATTCCTATATATTGAAATTTCTTACTTTCATCATTACTTATTTTATTAAATACATGAATATATGAAGGTACACCTTCTTTACATTTAATTTGTCTATTATATACCAAATATTTTCTATGAAGATGTAAATTAGATCCTTTGAACTCTTGAATATTCTGTCCTTTCCCCTCATAGTATATTTTACCTAACTTCCAGTAGTCATTATACTCTGCAAATTCAACTGTTGGATTGTTAGATCCCAGTTTTGTAATTACGTATAACTCTTTAGTCTCTGTGCAGAAGTTTATTCCCTCTTGCTGAGGTTTACGTCCAAAAACATCTTGAATTTCATCTCCTGATAATACATCTCCTACATTTATAACATTATGTGTTTTTACTGAAACAACTTTATCTAAAATATTTACTATTCCATCAATAGTTGGCTGTTTGGTCACGTCTAGCTTATTCTCAATTTTTCTAAAAGTACTAGGTAATAACGATAAGTTTTGAGTATCATCTAAGTGTTCATTAAAAGCCTCAATCATATACTTTCCTGCAATTCTTACTGAGTTTGTAGCTATTTTCGCATTAAGCATTTCTATATCATTATGATTTTCAACTTCTTTCTCTTCAATTAATCCCTCTTCTCTTTTAATTTCTTCTAGTAATACTAATTTTAAATTACTATATTTAGGATTTTCTGAAATATATCTTAAAGCCTCATAATCTTGAATTTGATATGTCCCATTATCCAATTTATCAGCACTTAGTTTTTCCTCTTTAATCGCTCTTCTAATTGTTAAATCTGATACCCCTAGTATTTGGGCCATTTTATTAATAGTAATCATTATACCCCTCCTAAATTTCATAATTTTGTTTAATCATTTATTACGCACTTCATTTTATATATCCATTATATTCCAGACAAATACCTTTGTCAACAGCTAATATAAAATTTATTTTTGATTAATCATTTTATAAGCTACTTAAAAATTCAAAAAAAAAAAAAAAA
>JAAZKC010000032.1 GCA_012800005.1 Acholeplasmataceae bacterium
AACATGCCAGTCTGTCACACTGGAGATCGCGGGTTCAAGTCCCGTCCGGACCGCCACTATTTTTGTGCGCTGTTAGCTCAACTGGATAGAGCGTCTGACTTCGGATCAGGAGGCTATGGGTTCAATTCCTATACAGCGCGCCATTTATGAAAAAGCGGGGAGTAGCTTAGTTTGGTAGAGCGCTTGCCTTGGGAGCAAGAGGTCGCAGGTTCAAATCCTGTCTCTCCGACCATTTCAAAATATAATATATTATATTAGAAAACTGCTTAAGTGAAGCAGTTTTTTGATTTTATAAGAAATATTTCTTGAAACACTATATAAAGTTGTTCGAAACCAAACAACTCTCATCAAAAAGTAATAGACTTGTTTGAAACCAAACAACTCTGTTGACAATTTGGTACCATGGTGTTATAATCCAGTTAATGAATGGAGATAAAAATAATGGTACTAAGAAAAGAATATTTAGATAAATTATGGAAGTTAAAAGATTTAAGAATAATTAAGGTTATTACTGGGATTAGAAGATGTGGAAAATCAACACTTTTAAAGCAGTTTAAATGCGAATTGCTTAAAGATGGTATTAATGAAAATCAAATTATTAGCCTTAATTTTGAAGAATTAGAAAATCAAAGTTTGCTTGAATATAACATCCTTTATGAATATTTAAAAACTAAAAAATGTGAAGGTAAAAAAACTTATTATTTATTAGACGAAATTCAAATGGTTGAATCATTTGAAAAAGTAGTCAATAGTTTATTTGTCAAAGAAGATACTGATATTTATATTACAGGTTCTAATGCATATTTATTATCTAGTGAACTTGCGACTTTGTTATCTGGACGTTATATCGAAATCAATCTATTGCCATTTTCCTTTAAAGAATACAAAATAATGATGGAAAAAGAGGATAACGATAAACTATTTGCTGAATATTTAGTTAATGGTGGTTTACCATACGCTTCTTTAATAAGAAAAAACAATATTGGTTCTGATTTAGGTTATATTGAAGGAATTTATAATACTGTTTTTGTTAAAGATATTGAAGAAAGAGAACGCCGTAAGAAAAAAAATCAAACAGATATGAAAATCACCGACATTCAATTGTTAAAAAACATCTCAAAATATTTATCAAGTGTTATTGGAAATCCTGTTTCAATGAACAGTATAGCTAACTATTTGACATCAAACGGTAGAAAAACATCTCATGTAACAGTTGGAAATTATGTTTTGGCGCTTGAAGAAACATATTTATACTATAAATGTGAAAGAATGGATATCAAAGGAAAGCAATTATTAAAACTTAATTATAAATATTATATGGTTGATTTGGGCTTTAGAAAACAAATCTTGGCTCAAAAAAAGTATGATTTAGGATTTTCATTAGAAAATGTAGTTTATTTTGAATTATTACGAAGAGGATATCAAGTTAATATAGGAAAAATTGGCAATCAAGAAATTGATTTTGTTGCGTTCAAAGACGGTATTTATGAATATTATCAAGTTTCTGCCACAATCCTTTTAGAAGAAACGTTTAATAGGGAAATTACACCACTTAAAAATATAGTAGATAATTATCCTAAAACCATTTTGACAAATGATAAAATAGGTTTAGGAAATTATGATGGAGTTGAAGTAAAAAATATAATTGATTGGTTGCTTTCAAATTAAGAAAAGAGATTTATTAACTAAGATATATTTTAGTTAAATTAAAAAATAACAAAGCTTGAAACAATTGCAACAAGTAATAAAATATGTTGTGATTAAAAATATAAGTATGGTAGTGTAGCGGTTAATATGTCAGTCTGTCACACTTGAGATTGTTAGTTTAAATCCTGTCTCTCTGACCATTTTAAAAGGAAAACGCCTTAACAAAGGCGTTTTTTCGAGCAATTTAAAACTAAAAATTTCCATCTGAAACACCATAGAAGATAATATTCATCATAAGTTTAATAAATTCTTCTTCATTAAAGTTATTTTTTCCTTCATCATACCAATAATGAATAGTTTCATAAAATATGCTACATATCATATTTATTTTATAATCAATAACTTTTTTTGATTCTTTCAGTTCTAATGGGGCATATTTTAACATTAATTCTTTTAATTTATCCTTTAATTTTGTTTGAAATGATAAACTTCCGTTTGGTCCTAAAAGAAAATTAACTTTTTCTCCTAAAACCCTATCTTCATTCATAAAGATTCTTACTATTTCTTGTCCATTTTTAGAAAATGTTGCGTCCCTTAACTTTTTAAACTTTTCATCAGAAGGTAATAATGAATCTTCAATTTGATTATGTAAATCTTCAATATCTAAAAAATAAGCATAAAAAGTCCCTCTGTTATATCCAGCTCTATCTGTGATCATTTTTACTGTGATTTTACTTGGAATATTTGCGGTATAAAGGTACCAATAAGCATCTATTAAGTTTTGTTTTGTTTCTGGTATAGTTGTTTTCATGTTTATCTCCCTTCTTGTTTTTAAGCGCCAAACCAACAAAAACTGTTATTTTGTTTATTGAAATAAAGCGTAATTAACTTTATAATATAATTATAGCACAACATGTTGTTGGGTTCAATATATTTTTTGGAGGTTAAATTATGGATAATAGAGAAAATAAAACAAATAAAACACCACGTTCAATATTTTATTATTATGGGATTGCGCTTTTGGTTATCTTAATTTTTAACTTGATATTAAGGCCACTAATCTTTTCTAAAAGAGAAGAAACAACAACCTATTCAGAATTTATAAACGCAGTAGAGGTTGGTGAAGTTGAACATGTTTATTTTACAGAAACAGAAATTAAATATACTAAAGAAATAAACGGAAGAATATATTATTTTAAAACAGGAATAATTGATAATCCTGCATTACCGCAACTTTTACAAGATAAAGGTGTTGAGTATGCAGCTGAAATTCCTACTAAACCTAATATTTTTCTTTCAATATTATTAAATTATGGTATTCCAATTTTAATATTCTTTATTATTGGAAGAATAATTAGTAGAAATATGAAAAATAAAATGGGAGCCACAGGAATTAATATTAGAGGAAGAGAAGTTGCGAAAGTTTATACTCCTGATAAAGATAAAAAGACATTTAAAGATGTTGCTGGTCAAGAAGAGGCAAAAGAATCATTGTTAGAAATTATTGATTATTTAAATAATCCACTTAAATATCAAAAAGTGGGTGCTAAATGTCCTAAAGGAGTTTTATTAGTAGGGCCACCAGGAACCGGTAAAACATTAATCGCCAAAGCGGTAGCTGGTGAAGCAGATGTTCCGTTTTTCTCGATTTCAGGTTCTGAATTCGTTGAAATGTTTGTGGGGAGAGGGGCTGCCAAGGTTAGAGAACTTTTTGAACAAGCTAATAAGAAGGCTCCTTGTATAGTGTTTATTGATGAAATTGATACGATTGGCAAGAAAAGAGATACCGGCTTTAGTACCAACGATGAACGCGAACAAACCTTAAACCAACTTTTAACTGAAATGGATGGTTTTGAAGGCAATAAAGGTGTTGTTATTTTAGCGGCGACAAATAGACCAGAAGTATTAGATCCAGCTTTATTAAGACCAGGACGTTTTGACCGTCAAGTAAGAATGGAATTACCTGATCTTATTGGTAGAGAAGCAATTTTAAATGTTCATTTAGAGAAAGTAAATAAAGAAGAAAATATTGATGTTAACTTAATTGCGAGAATGACAGCTGGTGCCTCTGGTGCAGAACTTGCGAATATCGTAAATGAAGCGGCTTTAAGAGCTGTTCGTAATGAAACTAATTGTGTTACCACAAAAGATCTTGAAGAATCAGTAGAAGTGATTATTGCTGGTGCAGTAAGAAAAAACGCGATTCTTTCAAAAGAAGAAAAAAAGATTGTTGCTTATCATGAAATCGGCCACGCTCTTGTGGCAGCGAAGCAAACCGGAACAGCCCCAGTTCAAAAGATTACTATTGTTCCAAGAACATCTGGTGCCTTAGGTTATGTGATGCAAGTTGATAGTGAAGAGAAAAATTTAATTAGTAAAGAAGATGCTAAACAAAGGCTTGCGATTTTATGTGGTGGAAGAGCGGCAGAAGAGATTGTCTTTAACAGCATTACAACTGGTGCTTCTAATGATATTGAAAAAGCTACTGAAATTGCTAGAAGTATGGTAACACGCTATGGAATGTCTGATGAATTTGGTATGATGGCACTTCAAACTGGTGGAAACACATATCTAGGTCATTCTGGTGAATCTACCGTTTCACCAGAAACAGCTCGTTTAGTTGACATTGAAGTAAGAGATATGATTAAAGAAGCTCATAAAAAGGCAACAGAAATCCTATTAGAAAATAGAGAAAAAATGGATGAACTTGCCAAATTCTTACTAGAAAAAGAAACCATTACCGGTAAAGAATTTATGGAAATTCTTAACAAATAAAAGTTTGCGAAATGAAAGCGCCTTGACCGGAAAGGCGCTTTCACTTTTAACCAACAAAGATTATTATGTAAGTTTGTCATCTAAATTCTTGACAAAAAATAAATGTTTTGATAATATACTATTGCTGCGTAAAAGACAAGTAGGCGTAGTACAACGGTTAGTATACGTGCTTGCCAAGCATGAGATGGGGGTTCGATTCCCCTCGCCTGCTCCATATTAAAAACATAGGTTTGATATAATTGGTATCAAACTTTTTTACTTTAAAAGTTAAAAAATTCACCTTTTTAAACGAAAACAATTAAAATTCGGTTATAGAAGCGAAAAAAAAATAAATTCGTGTTGAAATGCGAAAAAAACAATGTATAATGTAAGTGTATGGAGGTGTTTTTATGTATTTTGCAGTAATTGGTGATATTGTATCATCCAAATCTCTTAAAGAAAGAACTAAAATTCAAAAGAAACTTGAAAATTGTTTAATGATGTTAAATGAAAAATATGAAGATGTAATGATAAAAAAATTATCAATTACACTTGGAGATGAGTTTCAAGCGTTGTTTAGTGATGGAAAGTATTTATTAGAAATAATTCATAGAATTGAATTAGAAATATATCCAGTAAAACTTAGGTTTGGAATTGGTATTGGAAATATTGAATTTGATTATGGAAATCTAGATTCTCCATATCAAAGTGATGGTAGTGTATGGTGGAATGCAAGAAGAGCGATAGAAAAAGTTGAAGCGAAAAAATCTAAAAATAAAATTGAATATATATCGAACATATATATTATTTCTAATGATGAAGTTTTTAATAATAGAATAAACATAATTTTAGATATGTGTTATTCAATAAAATCAACTTGGAAAGAAAAACAAATTGAACTAATTAGCTATACTATAGGGAAGTATGGATTTAAAGGAGATTTCATATATAAAGATGTAGCAAGTTATTTTGGACAAAGCATTTCTACAATATATGGTAAATATAAAGCATCTAAATATTCTAATTATGTAAATGTGATGAATGTAATTACTATGGAAATAATAAGTGAAGGGGAAAAAGCATGAGTATAATATTTATCTTATTATTAATAGCACATTTTTTAGCGGATTTTTATTTACAAAGCAATGAAAGTGTAGTTACTAAAGAAGATGAAAAGATTTTTACAAGGAATTTTTTTAAAACAGAAACCTTTAAACATATAATGATATATTTGTTATTGTCTTCGCTTATCTTTGTTTTTTACAAAAGTGAAAATGTTTTTGCTTATTTATTTGTTATAGCTGGATTACTTTTACATGGGCTAATTGATATTATTAAAACCAGGATAATTAAAAAGAATAACGAAAAAACATTTTTAGAAGAACAAAAAAAGAATATTTTAAAACCATTGCTTTTTATAGTTGATCAAGCGCTACATATTGGAATTTTATATTACTTGTCTATATATATTGATGATAATTTTGCTGCTTTAAATTGGCATAATTTAGATTTTACTTATTTAATATATTTATTAGCCCTAATATTAATAGGAAAAACAGCCAATGTTACATTTAGAGTATTATTTAAAAACTATGAGCCTATAAATAAAAAAGAGGACAAAGGTCATGAAAATGCTGGTGGGTGGATTGGAATTTTAGAAAGAATAATTGTTTTAATGCTTATTACTACAGGCCATATTGCCGCAATAGGATTTATTGTTGCGGCTAAATCAATTGTTAGGTTTAAAAAGTTTGAAGATAGTCAATTTGGTGAATATTTTATAATTGGAACATTGTTTAGTGTTATTTATGCATTTTTAGTTTATTTTGCTCTTTTTTCGTAGACTTGACAGTACAAGAAGTTATGTAAAATTATAATTATAGGAAAGTCCTCTCGCCTGCTCCATTAATATGTTAAGTTAGTTTTATGATAAAAATGGCCTTATAAAGCCAAGCATACTAATTATAATTATAAACTGTCTTAAATTGACTATTCAACTTAAGACAGTTTTTTTATTAATTAAACATGTATTTTTTATATTTGTAGCAAGAGTGCTAACCAATTAAAATGTAAGTATGTAGCAAGAGCACGAACTGATTAGACATAAAATATTGTTTGAGTATAACCATTGTTAATTAAATTAAATTTCAAATATATTAAAGTAAAAATAAAAAATATTTGTAATATTAAGTGAAAGGATGAATGCATCAATAAAATTAATATTGATAGACTATTATAATATGAATGATGTTTAACAAAATATAAAAGAAATAATGCACAAAGCTAGATATGAACTAGTTCAAACGGTAAACACTACATTAGTTAAAGTATATTGGAAAATAGGAAAAACAATTGTCGAAGATGAACAAAACCACTTAGACAGAGCTGAATATGGCACCGCTTTGATTAAAGAACTTTCAAAGGAACTAACAAAAGAGTTTGGTAAAGGATTTTCAAGATCAAATTTACAAAACATGAGAAAGTTATTTCTTACTTATCCAAAAAGCCAGACACTGTCTGGCAAATTGTCTTGGTCTCATTATTGTGAACTTCTTAGCGTAAATGATGAAAATAAAAGAAGTTTCTATGAAAAAGAATGTATAAATTCAAAATGGTCTGTACGGGAATTAAAACGTCAAATTAATACTTCTCTCTATGAAAGATTATTACTTACAAAAGGAAATCATAATAAAGAAAAAGTATTAGATTTAGCGTTAAAAGGAAATGAGATAATTTGTCCTGAAGATATCATAAAAGATCCTTATGTTTTTGAATTTTTAGGAATTTCTGAGAATAAACCTATACTTGAAAGTGACTTTGAGAAGGCATTAGTTAAACATATAGAAAAGTTTTTGTTGGAATTAGGCAAAGGGTTTATGTATGTAGGCTCACAACAAAGAGTAACTTTAGGAAATACACACTACTATGTTGATTTGGTTTTTTATAATAAAATACTACGTTCTTATGTTTTGATAGAATTGAAAACAGGAAAACTTATGCCTGAGGCTGTGGGTCAGTTAAACATGTACCTAAATTATTATAATAATGAAATTATTGATGAATATGATCAAGCACCTATTGGTATTATATTATGTGCTGATAAAGATCAAATACAAGCAGAGTATGCTCTAGGTAACTTATCTAATCAAATTTTTGCTTCAAAATACACACTATATATTCCCAATAAGACAGAACTAGAAGATGAGGTTGAAAAAGTAATTAAGGCCTTACAAGTTGAAGAATATGATATTTAATACCTGAGTTTTATTTTGTAATTTTACAAGTGTTAATGTTAATATGAAACTGTGCCACTAAATATTAAAACATTAAAATGAAAGTGTGCCACTATTTAGATGAAAAATGACTCCAAAGATTTAATTTTAACTTTAAAGAGTTATAAAATAAGATGTCTAAAATAAGGTATCTTTTTATTTCCTCCAAATAATGTGACATAATACAATTAACTGGAGGTAATTATGATATATACACTTAAGATTTAATAAAAATAAATAAAGATTATAATATTACATATACTATAAGAAAATTAACTTCCATAATTTTATTTAAATATGTACCTATGCTAAAATATAAATGAACAAAGTAAATTAAATATAACAAAAACGTAATAAATGATAATAATAGTCATATATAATATAGTGATAGTATAAATATTATTTCATAGTAAATAAAAAATATAAGCATTAACGCAATAGTTGCGTATTTGTAAATGAAATAACGCGCAATTATTGCGTTAACGAAAATAATATGATATTATTTAGTTGGGGGTGTTATTATGTCATTAAAAGAATTAAGAATCAGTAAAAAATTAACGCAAGTCCAAAGTGCAAAATATCTTGGAATGCCACTGAGGACTTATCAAAATTATGAAAATGATGAATCTAAA
>JAAZKC010000033.1 GCA_012800005.1 Acholeplasmataceae bacterium
AAGCCATAAGGTGATATTTTATTTTGAGAAAAAAGGGCTTAAAAATATATTTTAAAACGTATTTTATTTAAAGTTTTATCGAAAAACACTCAAAAACGTGATAAATGATAAAATTAGTCATATATATTATAGTAATAGTATAAACATTATTAGTAATGTAAATAGGATTTCCTAGTAAATAAAAAAGTCTATCTTAGATACGTTTTCACATCTTTGATAGACTTTTTCTTTTGTAACAATAAAATTTGAAAATTTTATTTAATTATTAGGAACTGGATTTCCATTATCATCATAATGCCATTCGCCACTCCAATAAACTGGTCTATTTAGAAAATTCCAAGCATAACCCCATGTATCTGGTTCAGCTAAAAATTCAGTAAATATAACTAAGTTATTACAACCATCAAATACATACGCTCCCATGTTTGTTACACTATTTGGAATTACTATACTTGTTAAACTGCTGCAATCTATAAATACACTACCGCCTATACTTGTTATACTTTCTGGGATTTCAATACTTGTTAAACTGCTACAATTGTAAAATGTTCCAACACCTATACTTGTTATGCCATTTGGAATTGTTATACTTGTTAGGCCGGTACAATCATGAAATGCAAACTCTCCTATACTTATTACACTTTCTGGTATTGTTATACTTGTTAATCCAGTGCAACCTTCAAAAGCATAATTTCCTATACTTGTTATGCTGTTTGGAATTATAGTATTTTTAGTTCCGAAAATTAAGGTATTAGTTTTAGTTTCTATTATTGCATTGCTGTTTTCTCTTGAATCATAATTAGAATTATTTGCATCAACAATAAGTTCTACTAATCCACTACAACCTATAAATGCACTATTACTTATACTTGTTACGCTATTTGGAATTGTTATGCTTGTTAAACCGGTACAGTTATGAAATGCATACCCCTCTATACTTGTTATGCTTTCTGGAATTGTTATATTTGTTAATCCAACGCAACCTTCAAAAGCATAATGCCCTATACTTGTTACGCTATTTGGAATTATAGTATTTTTAGTTCCGAAAATTAAGGTATTAGTTTTAGTTTCTATTATTGCGTTGCTGTTATCTCTTGAATCATAATTAGAATTATTTGCATCAACAATAAGTTCTGCTAATCCAGTACAACCTATAAACGCGCAAATTCCTATACTTGTTACATTTTCTGAGATTTTGAAACTTGTTAAACCAGTACAATCTGCAAATGCAAAGTTTCCTATACTTATTACACTATTTGGAAGTACTATGCTTGTTAATCCAGTACAATCTCTAAATGCATAATCCCCTATACTTGTTATGCTTTCTGGGATTTCAATACTTATTAATCCACTACAACCACTAAATACATGGCTGTCTATGCTTGTTATACTTTCTGGGATTTCAATACTTGTTAATCCACTACATCCCACAAATGCACCACGGCCTATATTTGTTACACTACTTGGAATCGTTATATTTGTTAATCCTCTACAATTATTAAATGCACCCATACCTATACTTGTTATAGTTTCTGGTATTGTTATACTTGTTAAGTCTTCACACCCACCAAATGCAAAATCACCTATAACTGTTACGCTTTCTGGTATTGTTATACTTGTTAATCCAATACTACCCACAAATGCATACTCTCCTATTGTATTGACAATAAAACCGTTTATTTGCCCAGGAATTACTACGTCACTTTCAAGTCCAGTATATCTTGTTATCGTTAATGTGTTATTTTCAGTTGTCACGTATTCAAAATTTTTAGGTATCCATGTTGCATTTAGCGTTATATTTTTAGTAAGAGTAATCTCAGTTGCTATTTCTCCGTCTAATTCCCATCCAGTAAAATCATACCCAGAACGATTTGCTATAGGAAGAGTAACAACAGTATTGAAATCATGCATTTCATCATTTATCAAATCCCCACCAGCTGTATTATATTTAATTGTGAATTTATTTATTTTATATTCTGCCTTAATCGTAATTACATTTGTAGTTTGATCAAAAGAACTAACCCACTTTTCAAAAGTATAACCTTCACGAAGAGGAGCACTTGGAGGATTTTTAATATCTTCAAAAACAGATGTCTTAACATCCATTTCCTCAATTAAAGAATCATCCCAACTTAAAAAACGAGCCTTATATTCTTCTTTCTTATCACTACAACCAACTAAAAAACACAATAATAAAATTACTACAAAACCCCTTATGATTTTTTTTATAGCCTTTTTCAAGCCCCTTTCGAATTTATATTATACCAATTAACACTTATTTACGCTATCATTATTTACACATTATTAACCATGAGTCATTTAATTGAGATCTCAATCACCTCTTTCAATTATAGTATAAAGCATCTAATTAAATTTGTAAATATCTTTTTGAATTTTTTTGAATTTTTTTGAATAATTTTACATTATTATGAATTTCTCTTGTTTTTTTTACCTTTCATAAAACGGCATACATTTTTTAATATATTTAATGCTTGATTTAAATCAGCATTAATTAAGTGATTATAAGGTTTATATAAACCTCTTTTAACTCTTTTACCACTAAATGTGGCAACTCACTCAATTGTTAATGTTAATATGAAACTGTGCCACTAAATATTAAAACATTAAAATGAAAGTGTGCCACTATTTGAATGATAAATATTATAATAACCTCATATAACATAAATATAAGGTGAAAAGAAAAATGGTCATACATGTAATACGGTAATAGTATGTATATTATTAGTAATGCGAATAGACATTCCTAATAAATAAAAAAGAACCCACTAATAAATAGCGAATTCTACCATCCAAGATAAGTTTTACTTATTTCTTATCTCTTTTTTACATTTATTGAAACACAACTACTATGTAAATCAAATACTAGCAAAAAAATTAGTAACTAAGTGTTTTTATTTATATAATAAAGTTCGAATCAAACTACACCCACCACCTTTAACACAAAAGGTTTAGCAAAAAAGCATACATTTACACAAAACTACTAAAAAAATTCTTTACGATACTTTTTATTGTATTCTTGGATATTTTAGAGGAAAGTTGCTACCATTTTGGTATTTGTCTAAAACTGGTTAAAAAGTCTTTCAATATACCTTTTAAGGGAAAATAAAGGAAAGTTGAGCCCTAAGTTTATTTTACATATCTACTAAACCTAGAACGGTTTAGTCTCCATTTTTTGAAATTTTTTCTTTTCTTGTAATTCACAAATTTAATTTTACATAGTAAATAATAGTATTGTTTTTACAAACCAAATATCATTTTTTATTTATTCTTGGATTCCTATTATAATCTAAATTCCATTCATTTTTCCAATATACACTAATATAATTGTCTTCTTCAACTCCATGATTGATACTACATCTGTTCCAATATTTTTCCCAGTTTCTAGAATCTTTATTTAAATCAAGAAATATTTTTAAATTTGAACACCATAAAAATGAATCACTTGAAATGCTTTCAACACTAGCCGGAATTATAATACTTTTCAAAGAATAACATTCTCCAAAAGCATGACTTCTAATTCTTTTCAATTTATCCTTTAATTCAATATTTGTTAATCTTTTGCAGCCATAAAAAGCAAATTCGCCTATCTCCTCTAAATCATCTCCACCTCGAACAATTTTCAAATTATCGCAACCTTTAAAAGCCAAATATGAAATGCTTTTTATCCTCGGAGGTATAAAAACTTCTTTTAATTTAGTGTGTCCCATAAATACTTCTTTACCAATGGCCGTCACATAAAATGTAGAATTAAAATGATTTGAATTTAACTTCTCAACATAATACTTATTTTTAATTTTCATTTCATAATTCGGGATAAAATCTAAATTTTCTATTTCGTTACCGACATATTCAATTATTTTAAGACTTTTATCCCCTATAACTTCATAAATAAAATTTTCATCTCGTAAAGTAATTTTCAAACTTTCCATTAACAGTTTTTATACTTAATAATTAAAACATCAAGTATTACTCCTCCTTCTTTTATAATTAGACCTTATATTCGGGTCTTTTGTTATATATCTATATATCATTTTTATATGGAATATGAGATTTCAACTAATCTTTTAGTATTCCATTTCAGTCTTTAAGACTTAATTTATTATTCACTATTTAATCTTTCTTATTAGATTGTTCATAAATAATGCGAGATCAGTATTTTTATCTTTAAACGCTTTTATTTTATTGCCGATTTTTGTCTTCATTTTATTCAAATACTCATTCATTTTTACAGTGTCTTTTAGAATTTCTTCGCTCCCCCAATGTTTCTTTAATTGTTCCATTTCCCATTGATAAGACTCTCTAAAATTAGGGTTTAAATCAGGGTCACTAAGTTTAGAAATTAAACGCAGGGCGGTTTTATTAGTATATTTATGACCATCAAGCATATTATTATATTTGTTAATTTCTTCTAAAAACTCATCAAAAACCAATTCTTGTCCGCTTTTTTTCATAAATTTTCTTAATTTTTTTACTGCTTTTTTATCATTAAAAATAACGAAATCCATTTCATCATAAACGGTCTCTTCAATATCCTGTTCTTCCGAAAAATCTTCTTCTACATAGTCTTCTTCGTTGTCGATTGCACCCTCATCATAGTCATCCTCGTTTCCATATAATTCTTCAATCATATCCGCGACTTCAATTAATTCAGTTTTTTCATCATCGGATGCTATTTCGATTGCCGCATTAAAATAATCATTGTCGTAAATACTAATTCCTATATCTATTAGTTCTTTGTAATTTTGCACCTCAAAATCAATGAATAATAATTTTTTATACAAATCAAAACTAGAGCCATAATTAGAATCTATTTGTTTTGCTATTTCCATTGCAACTGCATATTTTTCATCTTCAAAATATTTTGTCAATAATTCGTTGAGACCTTCTAGAGAAGATCCGTCTGTTAATTCATATGAGATTTCACCTTGCTCATTAATAAATAACTCAATAATATTAGTTTCATAGATTTTTATTTTGATTTTTCTAGAAACATTTTTTATCTTAATTTCTAATTCAGGGACATCATTACTCAAAAAAGTTAAAAAGCGGTCACTTCTTATGTTAAATAATTTAGAGTTTTCCATAAAAAATTCAAGAGTTCCTTCATCTTCACCGGTATTATTTATTACCAATATTTTTTTCATCTTCATACGATTAAATTCAAACGGATATTCTAGGTTTGATAAGTTAGGGATTTCAAGGTCATTGTAAATAGCCAATGCTATATCGTCTATATCAATTACAGTCCAATTAGTAACTCGTTTCTCACTATTCATTAAACCGCAACTTTCAATTTTTTCTACTGCGTTATCTGCAGATAATGTGAGATGGTAAGTATGATCGATTTCATTATATTCCGCTAATTCACACCATGTTAGCGTCCTCATTATTGTATTATATCTATTAAAATTGATAGAAAACTTTTTATGAATTGAATCAAAAGATTCACTATTACCTTCTAAAATGAAATTAACAATTGGGACTAATAATTCATCATTAACTCCATTATTACAACTATGACACACATCATCATTAATTATGTTATAGTAGCTAAGTAAAGAAACAAAATCACTGACTTGATCGTACATGGGTTTGTCTTCATCAATTAATTCACTCGGAAAAACAACAGAATTATGTATTATTGTTTTCGCAATAAAATACATAATCCTACTTTTATAATCTGCAGCATATTCAACTAGTTTCTCTCTAAATTCCCCCTGAGCAAGAGAAAGTGCTAACTTAAAATTAGAATTATCAAGAAATCGACTATCAACACCTAAATACCAGTCCCAACCCTCTCCTAAAAAATCTTCGGAAAGCTCATTTTGAGCTAAGCATAAATAAAAATACCCTTCTGCATTCCCAATATTCTTACTTACAAATTTCTCAGCTAATTCTTCTGCCCTTTCGAATTCACACTCGTCTAAATAAAATTTAATTACTTTTAGGGCTGGATTTTCTTTTTTCTCTTCATTTCTCTGAGTTTTGTTATTACGAAACAGTTTATCAACAAAAGAAAAGAAATCTAAATCCCAACCTAGCTTATCCATATTCAACGCCTGAAAACTTAATAATTCTTTAGGTAAATCATAAGCATCCATATTTGAATATAACGGAACTATATAATTCTTTCCCCTTTCAATAAAAGATAGATATCTATTCCATTCGTTTTTTACCCAAACAGAATTAAAATATTCTTTTTTACTCCCAATAACAACCATTATTTTTGCAGATTTAAGAGCAGAATAAATAATAGGTTCGTATTCTGTACCTATTTTGTCTTCCAAACTAATTTTAGAATAAAAAACTCTATATCCTTTTTCAGTCAACGCTTGATATAACTCTTGCGCCCTATAAGAATCTCTTGTTCGATCACCATTTTCATCAAGTTCTTTAAATGAAATAAAAATGTCATATGGATCTTCTTTGGATGCTATTTTTTTAATTTGCTTTTGAAGATTATCAATTACTTTCGCTTCTTCCTCATATAAAGATTTTGCAATAACATCAGCATTATTTAATGCTTCTATATAATTAATGTCATCAAAGATTGAAGTTTCAACAGTTCTATGACAAGTCGGAATGCGCTTACCTGTTTCGGGATCTTCAACGTATTCAATTCCAAATTTAGATAAAACGACCCCCCAATGAGCCTCAGCATCGGCATATTCATTTGATAAAATCATTCTATACATTAATAAAGCATCATCAAAATTATTAACTAGCCTTAATGAATTTGCTTCATTATGTAACTTAATGTTATTACTATCATTAGATTTTGGTATTGTTTGTTTAGTATCGCAATATTCGCATATTGCAAAAGATTCATCTTTATTTATTCTTAAAGTTCCACCGCATAATTTACATTGATAAATCCCCATATTATTTCTCCCTACATAATTGATTTCTTATTTTTAAAGAGTCATGTATTTCTCTTAAAATATTTTCTATATCTTCTATATTAGAATCAGTAACACTGATTACTTTTTTTAATTCCAAAGACTTTTCTAATATTTCTTTCTCAATTTTTTTTGTATTAGTATTACCAATCGGATCACTGTATTTAAGCTCTTCCAATATTTTCTTAAGTTTTAAATTATCTGCTAAACTTTCAGTCAAAGATATTTGATATAGTATCATATTCAATTCTTTTTTAAAGGCTTTTAATTCTTTGTGAGAATAATCAATTTCTTCAATAGTTTCTTTAGCAGTAATTCTTACAATTAAGGAAATAGCCCCTAAACCCACAGTAAGAGCATAAAAAACAACTACAATCCAAGGTTCAATAGGAAATACAATATTTAAACCTATAAATAATACGGACATCAATAAAATTATACCTAAGAAAATAAATCCTAATTTATAAATTGGATATCCATATAATAATGATATTTTTTTATCATTATCATTTATTGAATACCTATAGAAAACTAATTGCGATAATAATGCAAAAATTACAACACAATAAGTAACCCAATGTAACGTGTTTCTTTCACCATATGGAACTACAAAAAACAATACATTAAATAATAAAAGACCAATTACAATAATTAAAAGATATCTTAGGGTGATTTTTTTCATATCATTCACCTACTTTTTTACCACAATTAGAACAAAATTTAGCATTTGCATTCAAATCAGCTCCACATTCACTACATTTGTTAACCTTAATTAATTGTTCTCCACAATTTTGACAAAATCTATCTGTAATACTATTTGCATAATTACAACTAGGGCAAATTCTTTGATTATTATCAGTAGCAACACTTTTACCAGCTTCTACAGCTTTTGGAATAATCGCTCCAGTTTCTTCTTTAACTGCTCCAACCACTTGTCCAACTACTCCTAATCCTACACCTAAACCAACTAACTCCTTGCCTATTCCAGAAGCCGTTCCTCCTGAACTTGGATTATCTGCAGCTTTTGAAGCAACTATTCTTTGTGTTTCCTGTTGATAGGTATATCCTTTTAATTGCATTTCCCTTGCTTCAGCAGTAGATTTAAGTATATGTGCTTCTGCGTCAGCTTGTGATGCAATAATTTTTTGTTGTGCTAATGTTTGTGACTCAATAATTTTTCTTTGTTGAGCCGCTAAAGCCTCTTCTTTCAGAATTTCTTCTTGTTTGACTCTTAAATATCTTTCTGCGTGTTGTTCTTTTAATTTTCTGAAATTAGGATCATCATCAGGAGTTATAATATTTTGAACATAAAATTCAGGTAGTGTAAGTCCATATTCTTTCATAGTCACATTGATTTCATTACGTAAAGTTTTAGATAAATCTTCAAGATGTTCATCCACCTCCAAAATATTAATATTTCGCTCCTTGATAATCTTAGCCAGATGAGTTTTAACTTTTGTAATTACTAAAGATTTAAATTTGCCTCCTAGTGAATATTGATGGCTAGAATCAATTCCAATAATATCTTTTTGGAGAAATTCTTTTTCTGTTCCAACTAATTTAACTATTAATTTTCTAGAATTATCAACCCTTATATTAAAAGTCCCACTAGCCCCAATTGATACATGAAGTCCAGATATAGGGTCGAACATCCTAATTTTCGAATCCGTTCCCCATTTAACTCCCATTTGAGTTGTTTGGTTTATAAAATAAACCTCACAATGAAACGCATTGTCATTGGCAACTTCTTTATACTTAGAACCTATAATAGGTATGTTTTGCGTTGTTAACGTATGTCGACCTGCGCCAAATAAATCTAATGCTTCACCGTCTCTAAAAAATATCGCTTCTTGAGACTCATGAACAATTAATTGTGTACCTAAATTAAAATCTTCTATTGAATGCTTCCACACAAAAACATCATTAGGACCTTCGTATTTGATAACCGATATTATATTTTTTTTATTCATTTTTTTACCTCTTATCAATTTTATTTTGATCGTTTACATATACCTTTATTACTGTCTGCAATGAATAGATTTTTCGGTTTTTACTAAATCATTTTCATCAACTTCAAATGCTTTGTCACTATGAGATCTATTACACTCATGGCATAAAGGAATTATATATTCTTTATCATCGGGATTATCAATTTTAACTACATGTCCGCCATCCAACTCATCTGTTTTCTTTTTACAGCAAAAACATCTATCGGCGCTGCCTTTATTATTGGGAAATCTATTTTTATTCCAATGTTCTATCCATGACAAACAACTACATTCTAGTTTCGGATCATCCGAATGCGCATTTTTTATTCTCACAATTACATCTCCATTTCTTTTTTTATTTTAAGACTTAAAAGTACACCTTTGTGACTTTTTAATAAAAAAAGTAAAAGGGATAGAATCTTTTATAAATCCCCGAAAAACAACCAAAATCTGTTTAAGAAGTTGATTTTTAGACTTTTTTAAGTTATACTATGCCTAAATATAAAGGTGTGCCTTTATGCTTGATAGTTAGCTCTACAACTGTCTTTTTTCATAAAAATGAGGGGTATAATACTCTAAAAGGAGCTGTTTTTATGAAATATGGATATGTTAGAGTTTCAAGTGTTACACAAAACATTGATAGACAAATGGATGAAATGTATAAACTTGGTTTATCAGATAATGAAATCTTTATCGATAAACAAAGTGGAAAAGATTTCAACCGTGAAAAATATCAAGAATTAAAAAGTAAACTAAAGAAAAGCGATCTACTAATAATAAAATCAATTGACCGTTTAGGTAGAGATTATAATATGATAATTGAGGAGTGGCATTATATTACTAAAATAATTGAAGCTGATATTTTAGTAATTGATATGCCACTTTTAGATACAAGAAATGATTCCACTAATTTAATAGGTAAATTCATTAGTGATATAGTATTACAAATATTATCTTTTGTTGCAGAAACTGAAAGAGAGAACATAAAGCAAAGACAAGCCGAAGGAATAAGACTCGCTAAAGAAAGAGGCGTCCATATGGGACGCCCTAAATATGTCTTACCAGATAATTTTAATGAAGTTGCTAATAAATATTTAAATAAAGAACTTACTTCTAATGAAGCTGCAGAATCTCTTAGTATGACTAAAAGCACTTTTTTAAAGTATGTAAAGATTATATGAAATCAAAGAGTTCGCACCCTTGGTACGAGATTTCAAAAACACACATTGTCAAAAGTTTTGAAAATCAACTTTCAAAACTTTAGTTATTTAGATACTTTTGAAATTATCTTTTCACCTCATATTCATGTTATATGAGGTTATTATAATATCTATCATCTAAATAGTGGCACACTTTCATTTTAATGTTTTAATATTTAGTGGCACAGTTTCATATTAACATTAACATCTCCCAACCGAAAAACATACTCCCCTCTCCTTTGATTATTAATGTTAATAAAAAAGTACCCCTTCATTAGTGACTATAACTGGGGAAAGTTACATGCACACTATTGGGTACTTTTATATTAACATTTGTATACCTTTTGAGGGCAAATTGAGCACTTCGAATTTTCTCACTCTATTAATGAATAGTAGTAATTTAAAACCTTGTATAGGTTTTTAATTTCTTGAATTTGCATATATTTTTGCATATATAAATAATCGGGATTACCATTATTATCTATTGGTAAATAAATTTTTGATTTTCTGATTCTTTTTGGACGCCACTTTCTAGCATAGCTATATGTTTCTCCAGACCTCATTAAACAACGAACTAAAAATAACCCCGTATGTCGGTTTAGGGTGTTATTTTTCAAATAAACAGGAGTCATGTCATGGCTACATGTAAATTTTGATTCTTGATAATATACATGGCCAACTGAGCCATTATTAACTATTGTCAAGCAATTTCCTTCAAATAATCGTTTTTCAATTCCTTTGTTGGTTTTATCACCTACTTTATCCCATGTTTCAATAGTTTCTTTTGAATAAAATTCGGTTAAACCATTATTAAAAGCAGTTGCACCTAAGAAAGGTATTTTACCGTCCGTTTCAAATAATGGCGGTTTTTTATTATAATATCCATCACGAATTTCAAATAAGTCTTCAATTTTAAAGTCTTTCCATTGTTTTTCAGTTAATGATGAAATTTCTTGTTCTACTTTAATCGCTAGTTTATATATATATATATATTGTAGTGCTTTTTCGATATTTTCCAATTTAATTTTTCTTATGAAAGTATCTATATATTCTAAATGCAAATTACCGTTAGAATCTATAGGCAACAGTATTTTCTGGTGTGGTAAATCAGTACTTGAAAGTTGATTCCCGTATGAAAATAACTTTGTATTATTTTTTAAACTCTGAATAATAAATAATGCAATATTCTCTGTTAAATCAAAGTTTTTAGGAATAAGAGCATGAACCTTCATATCTAAAGATGCTTCATAAGAATGGTAAAAAGCACTACCCATAAATGAAACACTAATAAAGTTTTTAAAAACTCTAAAATTTTTATTTGTAGAATGGTAGTATCCATCAATACCATTATTTGTTTCTCTTGCTGTAATTCTTGGAATGTTAGAGTCAATTAATTCATCTCTTGATATGTAACTTCCAGTTGGTGTTTGAACTCCATTTGTTCCTTTAAAAGTTTCAAACAAATCACTGATTTTAAAATCTTTCCATTCAACATCGTCTAAACCCATTAAATCAAATCCAGTTTTAATCATTTTTTGCTCGTAATAACTTATTATCTTATGAGCAATATCCTTTTGTTCTTGTTTAATATAATTTTCCATAAATTGCCAATGTGGGTATCCATTATTATCAACCGGTAGCATAATTATTCTTTCTTTAAACCTAGTGCCCGTTAAACCCTTACCATATCCAAAACCACTGTTTTTAATACTTTCGCGGAACACCTGAACTAAAAACAATCCGATTTGTTTATTCACATATTTATTAGAAATTCGGTACATTTTATTTCCCGTTATATAATCTTTTTCTTGATAAAAAAAATCAGCGTTTTCTGCACCTAAAGTAATCGCATTTCCTTTATTAATACCAAAGTAATCTTCCTCTTTAACAATCTCATCTAATCCATTGTTTAATGATGTCCTAGTAATATATGGAATCCCTCGCACTGAAACCTCTAAGTTCTCCTTGTGATATGGCTTTGAGTTGGTTACTTCAAAAACATCCTTAACTTTAAATTTACTCCACCTAACATCATGCAATGTCAACTTCTCACTCATTAGAATCACCCGTTGCATCTGTTGATGTATTTTTTATTTGATCTAACTCATTATCAATACCAAACAAATATCCTCTACCATGAGTAATCATATTAACCTCAAAAGTTATGTAATCTGCTATTGTGTTTTGAAAATCTTCATTGGATGGAATTTCATCATTGAAATAATAAAACGAATGCAACCATTCATCATCATATTCTATGGTTGTTTCCACACAAAAACTAATATCAGATTCAACGCGGTTAAACCATGCATTTAATAAATGTTGTTTTTTATCCTTGGCACTTGGAGTTTCTACTAACCCAACATGTTTTTGAACAACATAACCATCATCTTCAAAGTTGATAAACTTACAAACCTTTTTTTCATGATGAGGAACGCCAGCAGTAAAAACTGCAATACAAGGATTAACTCCTACTCCATAGAATGTATTTTTATTTAAAGTAATAACTCCTTCTAAAGTATGTTTTTTTAAAATATTCGCTTTAATGCTTTGCTCATATTTGGTTTTACCTGTCATAGTAGATTGAGGAACTATAATTGCTACTCTACCACCTTCTACTATTGAATCAAGCAAATGTTCAGTAAAAGATATCTCATATAAATCTGGATTAGTTTTAGAACCTTGTGAATATGGCGGATTCATCATTCCGACTGTACAACCTTTTAATTGTATTTTTTTAGGGTTTTGTTTTAAAAAATCATCTTGTTCAAGATTACTTTTGCCATCGCCTCTTAAAATCATATTAGTCGTTGCAATAGTAAACATATATGGTTGTAATTCAAGTCCAAATAACTGGTCTTTTCTAATACTTTCTTTTATAAAGTGGTCATTGGTTTTTTGCATCATATTATGCATTGCAGCAATTAAAAAACCACCTGTTCCACAACAAGGGTCCAACACTTTATCTTCAGGTTTTAAATCTAATAATTCTGCGAATAATTCTGTGATATGTCTTGGTGTTAGTATAATTCCTAGAGTCTGTCCATCTCCACCTGAATAAGACATAAATTCACCATAAAATCTACCTAAATAATCTTCTCCATTTTGATGAAATCTAATTGATTTATATATGCTATTATATAGAAACTCTGTAAAATGTCTGTTAGGTGTTTTACCTAAATTTGGTTCAATTAAATTAATTTTTGTAGTGTCTTTTATAACAGAAAACTGATTTAACAATTTATCTTTTTTCACTTCTGGAGAAACATTTGCCCTTGATAAATTTGCTTGTATTGCATTATAAATTTTTTGTCCATCAGTTACTCTAGTATCACCAGTTAATGATTCAATACTAAAGTTGCCATGTTCAATCTCTCTTAAAGCTAATAATATTCCTGAAACTATTAGGGGCTTGTCCTTGTCTTGAATTGCACCATAATTTCTTAAATCTTCATGTAACACTTTAGCATCTGCTAGTATTTCTTGAGTCTCTTTTTCAAAATCTGTATTTTCTTTTAAAATTTCCTTTACATAATACTCATCAATATTTTGTTCATTAAAATATATAAATGTTTCTAATTTTGGTAACTCATAATAATCTTCCCGTTCATTAACAAAAACTGGGCTTATCCTATGTTTCTTTTCATTCCCAGAGACACCTATAGCAATTATTTTCTTATAAGATGTGTTTTTAGCTAAATGCTTCCCATAAAACAAAGCTCCATTTACAGCATAATTAACTATTGAATCAGTTTCTTGACAAATTAAATCATCACTAGTTCTTTTAACATGATTTGAAACAGAGGCTTTATTTTCAATGACAATTAAAAAATCTTTTACAACTCCAGTATATTCAGGAAAACCCGGCTTTCCAGTTCCATGCTTAGAAGCCGATTTAAGTGCTCTATTTATTTCCTTTATTGTAGAACCTTGAGGATCTAATTTTAATCCGGCTTCTTTTAATAATTCATACACCCAAATATCTGTGTTTTTTTCTTTTGCTCTCATTTTACCATTCCCATCTTGAAAAATAATATCAACTCTTAGATAATAATTAGATTAATCTTTAGGATTATTTTATCATATATTTGATATAAAGTTTATGTTTTTATGGAATAAAACAAGAGTTTCCCTCTTTTTTATCAAATTGTCAGCATTAGTGTTCTACAAACATCATTTTGAAATTATTATTCAGGTTTAAAATGAAGAGTTCGAACCCTTGGTACGAAAAAATAAAAACCAATATCAGTATTAAAAAAAGTCCATCTAGGAAACCTTTTTATAACCTAGATGGACTTTTCTTTATGATAAAACCGCCTTACTCGGCGGTTTTGTTAATCAATTAGATTTACTAATCAATTATTTAAAGAGCACCATCTTTAACTCATAAGGCACTGTAAAAACCATTTGAGCAAAACTACCAAAATAATTCGTTAGTATACCTTTTAAGCCAAGTGACATAAAAATACCGATTGTTTTTTTAAAAATATTCCATTGTTTCATTTATCTCTAACAACAACTTTATTATGAATAGTTAATTCTTAATTAAGTTTAAATTTAAATTATTCTTCCAAAATAATATTTTCTAGCATTTTTCTCGGTCCCGCTTTATAAATTGAAGATAAATCATTTAAATTATTAGCTAAATATAACTTCCCAACAATTGCTGCAAACTTATTCCAATAACTTCCACTATTTGCCTTGTTCAAATAATCAATTTGCTTTGTTAACTCTTCTTCAGTCAATGCTATTTTTAATCGTTTAACTGATTTATTGTAATGAGTTTTTATTAACTCATTAAAATCAAATTCACAAATATTTTCTTTAAATGAAAGTAAATGTGCAAAACCTTCATCGAACACTAAATATTCTAATATCTTTTTATAATTTGATTCATTTTTTATATCAAATGGATAATCAGCCTTAATACAAACGTGTATTAATTCGTGTGTAAAAAACTTTTTAATAACCTCAGAAATATCCTCATGATAATCTAAAAGACGAACTAAATCTAAAATTATATAGTCTTTTTCATTATATTCTCTAATCATGGCATCATATGGTTTTGGACATCCAACAGCTAAAATCACATTAACATTTTTACTTAATTCTTTCCAGTTAGGAAACAGTTTAGAAAATAAAATAACATTGTACGGAATAAAAGACTTAAGAATATCAATAACCTTTTTCATTGTACTAGAAATACTTTCTTTAAGATCATGTGAAGGCTTATCAAAAAGGTATTGATTATCTCCTAATATACTATTAAAAAGCCAATGCTTTTCATATAAAATTCCATCATTTAAATAATCCTTTATTATTGAAGCATCTATATTCATTTTATTTACACCAACCTTTAACAACTATAAATAA
>JAAZKC010000034.1 GCA_012800005.1 Acholeplasmataceae bacterium
TGATAATTGTATCAAAGCTTAACTAGGCAGATGGAAGGGGGCACAGGTTTTAATAGAATTGCATAGATTTCGTAAACGAGTGCAACGCTAGGCGATATTCGTTAACAAGTGCAACGCCTAAAAAAGGTCCGAACTTAGGCGCATACTGGGACTAATCCCACTCCACGTAGAATAAATATTAACCGAGGTTATCGCTCCGTCAATGGTTACCATGTTCACCAAATATCCCAGATTTATTAGCGGAGTTGGTGTCCTTGTTAGCCAAGTGGGAGTTCCAGTGTCAGCACTAACGGCTAATCCCATTGCTTTGGCATAGTCAGTTCCCATTTTTACTCTTGTTACGGTTGCTTCAGTATCATCAGTATATCCGTAATTAGAATTTGTAAGCTCATCGGTAGAAGGTAAAACGAGATTGTATGGTCCGCTGTCCGCATGGCTGCCCATAATTAATTCCTTCTCTTGTTCATTAAAAATAAGATTAGACATATCTATATGTAACCATTTAACAATGTCGCTATTGTGATAATAATGTCCATGATTCACACCGTCTGTTCCTACTTTAGAACGCGTATAATACCGGCTGTCTAATATAAATGTAGATAACAATAGCTTACTTGGCGGGACTTGTGGATAACCTTCATAATCTCCACGTATATCCCAACTTACGCTCTCAAATTTAAACCAATATATTTCGTTAATATAATAGCCGTTTTTCGGCTGAGTAGATGTATTTATAGTTGATTGCATAAGAGTCTCATTTGGCAGATATGAAGTAAAATAAACGCCACGATATTTTATTTCTCCAATCTCCACATCTTTGTACCACATGAAGTCATTTTCATTAGAACCTTCAATGTAATTTTTATATGATGTCCAACCATTACTATTATCACTATCCGGTGTTATACCATAATCTAAATTAAGGAATTCAATCATTTCTATATTAGTGACCAGTGACTGTGGATATTGCCCCATTAAAATGTGATTTTCACTAAACACAGCTTTATAAGTTACATCTTTCGTGGCGACTTCAACCTTAGGACTCCACCCGATAAATTCATAAAGGCTCTTCACCGGTGTTTTGCCTTCGTAAAAAGGCATTGTTCCATAAGGAACATTTTTATCAACATGTAACTCTTCTCCATCATAATTTTGCCATGTAATTGTATAAGTGTTTATATTTTCCACATATTGAGCAGTGTAAACTTTATTTCCCGTGACCTCTACAATTTCAGGATCCCATCCTGTGAAAGTATAATTATATTGATCGGTCTGTGGATACTCCGGATCCTTTGGACCATAATAAGGCGTGCTACCATATGGTAACTCTTCTTTTTTTAAGAGACTTCCATCCTTGTTAAGCCAGGTGATTTCATAAGTTTTTATGTTTTGCTCATATTCAGCCGTATAAACTTGATCATCTACAACTTTTGAAATGGCAGGTTCCCATCCTGTAAAAACATAGTAGTATTGTTCGGTTTCCGGATATTCAGGATTTTCCGGTCCATAATATGGCGTGCTTCCGTATTGTAGCTCTTCTGCTTTTAGTAGTTCCCCATCAGAGTTGAGCCAAGTAATTGTATAAGACAGGATTTTCCATCTTGCATAAAGCACCAAATTGTGAGCAGGCATTTTGTTGAAAACATATGGGGAGGTATCATTCAAGTCTTCAAACCATCCAATAAAAGAGTGACCGGCTCTAGTAGGAGTCTGTGGTTCGCGGACTTCTTCATTAAATGCCTTGGTAATACTTTCAATTGCAGTCCCACCATTAGAATCAAAAGAAATTGTATAAGAGTTAATATTAAATTTAGCATACAGCGTTATGTTACCGATAGATCCTTTTTCAACCGAAGTAACTGGGGCACCAGAATAATTTTGTGTGCTAAACCATCCAACAAAAGTATGTCCTATTTTGGTTGTACTCAGTAAATTAAACGTGGGTGTATTAACGGTATATGTTTTCGGATTGTTTACAATGTCGCCGCCATCATAATTATACGTAATAGTGTATGTTATTATATTTGTGTATTTGCCCATAAGTTCGATATTAAGTTTATATTCATTCTTTAAGTGAAAGTGGTAAGACTTAACTAACCATTCTCCAGGTTCATAACCATCCTTACTTGGTTTACTAATATAACTCTTTTTGAACACTGTGGGATTACTAGTTGGATTACCACCAGCAGTATCGTACTCAACATTAACAACTCCATCAATTTCTACAAATGTACTGATTGCATCATCATAATTATGTACTTCTAAATAGTCAGCACTTAATATTACTTTCTCAACTTTTTCTTTTTGTGGAATATCATTGTTTTGAATAAAATCTCTTGCTGCTTCAATATCCCCATTTTCCAAAAGATTAACTACATGATTATTATTGTTTTTAAGTTTTATACCGTAGTTTGTAGAGAGCCCCGCCACAAGAAAAACAACAAGCGCTGAAGCTATGTATACAAACTTAAATCGTTTCCAATGTGCAGCAGCTTTTTTAGCTTTAATATGTCTAATATGATCTCTATATTTTGAAATAAGCGTTTTTGAATCTTTATAGTCTTCAATGGTCTTTAGTATCGCTATTTTTTCATTAAGAAAATCAACTGTTATGTCGTCATCTGCTTTTATTAAACCTTCCTGATAGGCATTTTCTATGCGCTTTTTCTCATCAAGTGCTTTTTGTTTAGCAATACTAGTTATTCGTTCCTGGTACTTTTTTATTAATGTTTCTGCATCTTTATAACTGGTGATAGTTTTTAGAAGCATAATGCTTTTTTTAATAGGTTCAATATTTTCAGTTTTGTCTATATTCTTGATTACGGCATTTTGATAAATTTTCTTTTGTATTTCAGTGATTTTCGCCTCTAACTTATTAGATATTTGTTTGCTGTCTTTAAAGTCACCAAGACTGCTATAAACATTCCGTGCTTTTTCAAGAACAGCTAACTTATCGCTTTTAATGAGTTTTAAGTTCTTATTATATAACTCTGTTTTTCTGCTTAAATCATCATTTTCAATAATACGACGACGTGCTTCAGCAATTAAGTCCTTAGCATCTTTAAAATTAATAACTTTTCTAAGTTCGTCAATCGCCATTTGTAAGCTCTTATTATCTTCGTAGGATAAGTGTTTCTTAGCACCATTGTATATTCGTTGGTTTTTGTCATACAACTCTTTTTCATTGATGAGTCTAATTTGTTCTTTAGCATTTTCAATAATAAATGTTGAGTCTTTATAACCCCCAAGTTTTGAAAACTCTTTAACGATATTTTGGTATGCATCCTTGGTTTTGGCGCGCTTTAGTAAAGGTGTTAGCTCCCTATATCTAATTTCCTTGCGCTCATTCGCTAATTTAAGATCAACAGAACCAATTTGATTTAAACGATCATAATAAACAATAATGAGTTTTGCGGCATCTTGATATGTTGCGATAGAGTTTAGTTCTTTAATTATTTTCTCTATCTCCGCAACTGTCATACTCGCGTTAATTTGTGCCTGTGCATTTTTATAAATTGCTTTAATACGTTCGATTTCTTTTAGTTTTTGAGTGATTGCAGCCTTATATTTTACGATCAACTGCCGCGCATCACGATAAGTAATAATCGACTCTAGGACTTTAATAGCTTTCTGTAGTTCCTCAATTGTTGCAGAGTTTATATCAAGAAGTGTGCTTTCGTATAGTTTTTCACCTCTGCGTTCTTCTTCTATAATCTTATTAATCAAATCTTCTACTTCTTTGGCTTTTCTCGTTGCGTCTTTAAAACCATCAATTGCACGGAACATACTCGCTTTTACCATGAGCTCTTCGAGTGGTGTTTTACTAGAATATGGTTTGTTAGCTTCATCATAAACAGCGCCAAACTCAAAATTCCTGTTTTGCCAAATTAAAGATAGAACGTGATTTGCCTCACCAAGATTATCGATTATAAAATCTTTGGCATTATTAATCAACACCATTTGTGGAGATGTGTTTTTACGTGAAATATCTGGATGAAAAATGCGTGCTAATTCACGGTACTTTTTACGAACAATATCAAGACTGATTGTGCGTAGGCAATAAAGTTCTAAAACTAAAAGATGTTTTTTTGTGCTATTAGACATTCATTGTTCCTATATGAATAGATTTTACCACAAAAAATGAACTGATACCATAAAGTTGTACTTTTTGTTCCATGATTTATTTTAACATTTGGTGGTTTCTAAGTCTATATTGAACCGGAGAATATCCACCTAAAGTTAGTTTTATTCTCTCATTGTTGTACCA
>JAAZKC010000035.1 GCA_012800005.1 Acholeplasmataceae bacterium
ATATGGTAGTTTATCTCTTAAAAAAGAGTTTATGTGGGTTGGTTGTGTAATTGAAACATAAAATCTTTTAAACATAATAACCTCTTGCGAATATTATTAAAGCGGCAGTAAAAAATAATTTTGATATGCCAATTATTAAAAACATTGAAAATACACTCTTTTTAAGTGAAACTAATAAAGAAATTATTAATTATGAATTAAATAATGAAAATGAAGAAGCATTTTTTAGTAATGGCGGATTATACGTTATTTCCTTTAACAAGTCTGTAAATAGATTTAATATTACCTTTAATTTTACTAAAAATACTTTAGAACTTTATTTTGGACCAGTCCTTTATCAAGTTTATTCATATGAAGAGTTAAATTTAGAAAACCTTAACTTTAATATGAAATCTAATCAAGATAAAGATACATTAGCTTTATTATTAGCTAAACTTTATCAAGACATTAAACCTTTATTGTTACCTTCAATAATTCTTGCGGCAGTTTTATCGGAAATGAGCCTTTATTTAATTTTAGTGTTAATTTCAGTGTGGAGTTATAGTTTTTTCCGTCCCAAGTTAAAGGTAAGATACCGGTTTATTTTAGCATCTTATGGTTTTAGTATTTATTTAATAAGTTCTTTAATTGCGGAACTATATGACTTTAATTTATTTAGACTTATTGGAATAATAATTGCCTTTACATTTGTTAGAAAAGCGTATGCAGAAATTATTAATTTAAGGGGGAAACAAAGTGAACAAGTTTAAGCTTTTTTTAAAACAATCTAATTTTAAGGATGACTTACTTTCTGCCAAACTAGAAAAAGTTTTAGTAAATGAGCTAGAAAAAAGTTGGCATTTTCATATTTCTTTTAAAGAGGCGCCATCACCTTATAGTTATGATGAGTTTTTAGAAAAAATTAAACTTTATTTCACAATTACAGGAACTGTTGATAAAGTTTTAGTTTCTTTCAAAGTAGAAAGCGATTCTTGGAAAGAAAAAGCGCTTCTTTACTATCAATGGATTTTAGATAAAGTTATAACTAAACGTTCAAGCTGTTCAGTATTTGCTAATTTTAAAGTGGAGTTTAATGATAACTTTTATATTACTGTAGAGCGTGAACAATCAAGATATAGAACTATTTCTAAATATTTAAAAGAAGAGTTTAACAATTATGGACTTAATGTTGAGTTTTTCTTTAAAGTTGATGAAAACTTAGAAAGCGCTAGTGAAGTTTTATCTAAAAAACAAGCGAAAGCTCAAACAGAAATAACTTATATTCCTAAAGTAGAACCTCAAAAAGAAACAATTAGCGTAACTAATTTTAAAAGAAAATATGAGGGGGATAAAGTTTCACCAATTAATGAAATTCCTAAAAACAACTATGAACTAGATAAACTTCTTAATACAATGAGTGATGCTTCTTTTACAATAATGGGAGAAATTATTGAATTAGAAATAAGAAAGTTAATTAAAGTTCATCTTTTAACGATGACTATTTCTGATAGTGATGATTCAATTATTGTTAAACAGTTTTTAAATAATGAAAAGGCTGTTAATGATGCTAATAAACTAAAAGAAGGCTGGGTTGTTAAGTGTAGTGGAAGAGCGAAGTTTGATACTTATATTAAAGATGTTGTTTTAATGGCTAATAAAGTTGATTTAATTAAAGAGTCATTTAGAAAAGAAAGAAAAGATAAAGAAAAAGTTAAACGCATAGAGTTTCATGTACATACGAAAATGAGTAACTTAGATGGTGTTACAAGCGCTAGTGATTATATTGAACAAGCTCTTAAATGGGGTCATAAGGCAATCGCTTTTACTGATCATGATGGGTTATATGCTTATCCAGAGATATATAAAGCATCTTTAGGAAAAGATATTAAACCGATTTATGGAGTAGAGTTAGCTTATTTTGATGAAACTAACTTTAAAATAGCGTTCCATGAAAAAGATATTGACTTAAGAAAAGCCACCTATGTTGTCTTTGACTTAGAAACAACTGGCCTATCTTCTAAAAGAGATAAGATTATTGAAATAAGTGCGGTTAAAATAGAAAATTTACAAATTGTAGAAAGTTTTTCTTCTTTTGTAAACCCAGAAGAAAAGTTAAGTGAATTTACTAAAGATTTAACTGGAATAACTGATGAAGATCTTAAAGATGCAGAGACTATTGATAAAGTCTTACCTAAATTTATCTCTTTTATTGAAGGAGCTATTTTAGTTGCTCATAATGCGAGTTTTGATTTAAGTCATTTATATCAAAAAATAATTGATTTAGGTTTGCCATTTAAGAAGTATCCTTCAATTGATACAATTGGAATTTCTCGCTACTTTTATGATGATTTAAACCGTCATAATTTAAAAGCGGTCGCAAGATATTTTAAAGTTAAATTAACAGATCACCACAGGGCGCATGCGGAAATATTTTTAAAAATGCTTGGTGACTTATTTTTAAAAGGCATATATAATCACCAAGATATTAATAAATATATAGATGAAGAAAAGGCTTATAAATGCGGTTTTCCTAATCATGTGACAATACTAGCTCAAACTCAAGAAGGTTATAAAAACTTATTTAAATTAATAAGTGAAGCTTTAACTGATTATTATTTTGAAGGACCAAGATTAACTAAAAAGACTTTAGATAAATATAAAAAAGGCCTATTAATAGGAAGTAGTTGTTATAAGGGTGAAGTTTTTGAGGCTGCCTTATATAAAAGTGATCAAGAGTTAATTGAAGCGATGGCGATGTTTGACTATATTGAAGTTCAACCACCACAAGCTTACCTTCACTTATCTAAAGATTTAGGAAAAGACTTTAAGTTTATTATTGAATCAACAATTAGAAAAATTGTCTTAACCGCTAATGAGTTAGGGAAATTAGTTATTGCTACAGGAGATGTTCATTACCTGAACAAAGAAGACCAAATTTATAGAGACATTTATATTAGCGCTAAGCTAGTTGGTGGTGGTCTTCATGATCTTGCCAGTTATGAAAAAATGCCTTTTAATCACTTTTTAACAACCGATGAGATGTTAAAAGAGTTTAAGTTTTTAGGTGATCAAGCTTATGAGATTGTCGTAACTAATACTAATATTTTAAATGATAAAATTGATAAAATTGAAGCGTTCCCAAGAACACTTTATTCATTAAGCGATGATGCGTTTAAAGAAAAGTTAGGGATTTCTTCAATTAAAGAAGAAGTTAAAAAAATAGTTTATGAAACAGCGCATAAATGGTATGGAAAAAACCTTCATAAAATCGTTAGTGATAGAATTGAAACTGAACTTAGTAAAATTATTGATAATGAGTTCGCACCGATTTATTACATTTCTTATTTATTAGTTCAAAAGTCATTAGAAAAAGGTTATTTAGTTGGTTCTAGGGGTTCTGTGGGAAGTTCCCTTGTCGCAACTTTAATGGAGATTACGGAAGTAAATCCATTAAAACCACATTACCGTTGTAAAAACGGTTGTTTTACAGCCTTTAAATTAACTGATGAAGATGCAGAAAAGTATGAAATTACCGAAGAAGAAAGAGACTTTCAAAAACATTTTGAAGGAATTATGAGTGGTTATGACTTAAAGGATTTAAATTGCCCTAAATGTGGGGAAGTTTTAATTAAAGATGGTCAAGATATTCCTTTTGAAACATTTTTAGGTTTTAGTGGTAATAAAGTTCCTGATATTGACCTTAACTTTAGCGGAGATATTCAAGCTAAAGCTCATAGCTATGTAAGAGAACTTTTAGGTGAAGATCACGCTTTTAGAGCGGGAACAATCCAAACGGTTGCGGAAAGAAACGCCTTTGGTTATGTTAAAGGGTATATTGAAGATAAAAGGATAGAAAATATTAGAGATGCGAGAATTAAGACAATTGCTAAAAAAATTGAAGGTGTAAAAAGATCTACTGGTCAACATCCAGGAGGAATTGTCGTGGTACCTAGTCATAAAGAAATCTTTGATATTACACCAATACAATATCCTGCAGATGATATAACTAGTGAATGGAAGACAACGCACTTTGATTATCATTCATTTGAAGATAATTTATTAAAGTTAGATATTCTTGGTCATGATGATCCGACAATGATTAAGTTTTTAATGGACTATGTTCATGCTAACCAAGAGGAATTTCCTTTTGATGATGCTAAAGATATTCCAGTGGATGATAAAGCCGTTTACGAACTTTTTTCTAAAACATCTTCAATAGGTCTTACTAAAGAAGAATTAGAAAGTGAAGTTGCTTCATATGGAATTCCTGAGTTAGGAACACCATTTGTTAGACAAATGTTAACGGAAACTAAACCTAATAGTTATTCAGGGTTAGTAAAAATTTCAGGTTTATCTCATGGAACTGATGTTTGGTTTACAAATGCTCAAGATTTAGTTTCCGGTAAAGGTGAATTTGGGCGAATTGATTTTGATGATATTATCGGCTGTAGGGACGATATTATGGGTGATTTAATTAACTTTGGTTTAGCTCCTTCAAGAGCTTTTGAAATTATGGAGTTTGTAAGAAGGGGGCTACCATCTAGAAATAAAGAAAAATGGGAAGAATATGCGGCAGAAATGAGAAGAAATAAAGTTCCTGCGTGGTATATTTGGAGTGCGGGGAAAATTAAATATTTATTTCCTAAAGCTCATGCATGTGCATATGTATTAATGGCTGTAAGAATTGCCTGGTTTAAAGTTTATAAACCACTCTTATTTTATAGTGCGTTTTTCTCTAAACGCGCTGTGCAATTTGATCATGATAATATGGTTTTAGGAAAAAATGCTGTAAGAAATAAAATTAAAGAACTAGAAAATATTCCTTCATACCAACAAACCGTTAAGGACGTTGATTTATTAGTTACTTTAAATGTTGCTTATGAGATGTTACTTCGTGGTTTTCACTTTTTACCAGTAGATATTCACAAAAGTGAGGCAAGAGACTTTAAAATGGAAGGAAATGGGCTTAGAATGCCTTTTATGACAATTGATGGTTTAGGTCAACAAGTAGCATTAGGAATTATTGAAGCGAGAAATGAACGCACCTTTATTTCTAAAGAAGATGTGCGTGAACGCACTAAAATTAATAAGACTGTTTTTGAGATTATGGAAAAAAATGGGGCATTTAAGGATTTAGAAGAGGAAAACGACATTTTTTCGCAAGGATTATTCGCACTTTAATAATTTTGGTGTATAATATTATTAGTATTTTATAAAATAAAGGAAGTGATTTAATGTTTAAAAATACAAACCCAGTATTTTCGAAAGTAAGAAGAGACACAAGCGACCAAGCAATAAGTTATGGTGCAAGTTACCAAGGAGTAATTTTAAAAACAGGTCTACTATTTTTACTAATAGTCGCATCCGCATTTGGAAGTTACTTTTTATTAGCGAAAGCTTCTTTTGAAGTATATATCGCAGGATTAGTAATTTCTTCAATTGTGGCGTTTATATCAGTGTTTATTGCGTCACTATCACCAAGACTAGCGATGCCATTTAGTATTTTATATGCGCTTGCGGAAGGCTTTTTATTAGGTTTTATTGTTTTAGTCTATACCTATGCTTTTCCTAATGATAATATTGCGGGACTCGCAATTTTAATTACTTTAGGAATATTTGCGGGAATGTTAGTTTTATATTCAACAAAACTAATCGTAGTAACCTCACGCTTTAGAAGAGTTATGTTAGGAGTTACTTTCGCAATCTTATTTTCATTTTTATTTGTCGGTATTGCATCTTTATTTGATGGTGGTAGACTTTCATACACACTATTTGGAAATCCTAATAGTGGCTTAGTCTTATTTATCGCGCTTTTATTAGTACTATATGGAGCATTTATGTTAGTGATGTCATTTGACGATGCTAGAAATA
>JAAZKC010000036.1 GCA_012800005.1 Acholeplasmataceae bacterium
ATGTTTTTAATAATTGGCATATCAAAATTATTTTTTACTGCCGCTTTAATAATATTAGGTAAACTCGCAAAAGTAGATAAAAATAATATGTATAAAAATACATATGGTAGTTTATCTCTTAAAAAAGAGTTTATGTGGGTTGGTTGTGTAATTGAAACATAAAATCTTTTAAACATAATAACCTCTTGCGAATATATTATATCATGAATATTTTATTATCTTCAGAAAAGAAAAAAATTCTTTTTTTTCACAAAATTAAAAATATGTTAAAATAAGTTATAGGAGTTAAAATGAATTATTTTACAAAAGAAAAACATTATAATACACTAGATAACTATTATAAGACCGTTTATAATAGAAAAGTTTTTAAAATTCCTTTAAATGGTGGGTTTACTTGTCCTAATGTTGATGGGACGGTTGGAGTGGGTGGTTGTACATTTTGTCATTGTGGGAGTGGAGATTTTGCGGGTAATAAATCTGATCCTTTAAAAATTCAGTTTAATAAAGGCTTAAAGATGATGAAAAAAAAGTGGCCTGATGGTCTTTTAATTCCTTATTTTCAAGCGAATACTAACACTTATGGTCCACTAGAAAAAATAAAAGCTCTCTTTGAAGAGGCACTTACATTAGATGAAAATATTATTGGCTTGAGTGTTGGAACGAGGCCTGATGCGTTAGGGGAAGATGTTTTAGATTATTTAGAAGATTTAAACAAAAGAACTAAGTTAACTATTGAATTAGGTCTTCAAACAATAAATGAAGAAACTAGTAAGTTAATTAATCGGGGACACAACGTTAAAACATTTGATAATGCGGTTAAGGAATTAAGGAAAAGAAAAATTGAAGTTGTGGTTCATATTATTAATGGCTTACCAAATGAGACTAAAAATGATATGATTAATACAGTGAGGCATCTTAATACTTTAGATATTCAAGGAATTAAGATTCATATGCTACATATTATGAAACATACCAATATGGGTAAAGATTACTTAATTAAGCCTTGGCCTTTACTTACATTAGAAGAATATATAGATATTACCGTAACGCAACTTAGGTATTTAAAACCTAGTGTAATAGTACATAGAATTACAGGAGATTCTAAAAGAAGTTTACTTATTGAACCTAAATGGACTTTAAAAAAGTTCGTTGTTGGTAATGAAATAGATAAATTAATGAGAAAAAATAATTATTTTCAGGGGGATTTGTATGAAAAATAGACATATGCAACAATTTGTGATTGATTACTTGTGTGGGAATGTGTTAGAAGATGACACAATCATTGATGCGACAGCCGGTAATGGTAATGATACTTTACTTTTAGCGAGACTTGCTAGTTTTGTTTTTGGGTTTGATATTCAAAAAGAAGCACTTGATAATACTAAAAGTTTATTAGAAGAAAGCGGAATTGATAACTTTAAACTAATTTTAGACAGTCATGAAAATATCTTAAATTATGTTAGCAGTTTTAAAGGAGTCGTCTTTAATTTAGGTTATCTTCCTAAAGGTGATAAAAAGATTACTACTAAATCTTCTACTACCGTTAAAACTTTAAAGAATTTAACAGCCCAAATGAAAAAAGATAACTTTATTATTATGACTTGTTATAGAGGTCATGAAGAAGGGTTAATTGAAGCTAATGAAGTTTTAGATTTTGTAAAATCATTAGATGACTCATTTACTATTTTAAAGTACGAACACATCAATAGACAAACCACACCATTCGTTTTAGTAATCGAAAAAACTAAATAGTTTTTAAAAGTTGAGTTATTACAACTTGGCTTTTTCTTAATTTTAATTAAACATTAATTTGGATGGTTGCTAATTTTATGTAGACCTTTTTTAGTTATGCAACCACTAAATATAACAACTTCTTTAAATTATTTTTATCTAAAAATAAGAGAAGAGGGTGTAACGAAATAAAATAAGTTAAATACCCCATAAAGAAAAACCACTCTGGATAGCCAGGGTGGTTTTTTGATATAATTGTATTATGAAAGTGAAACAATTAGATCAAGTATATTTTAACC